>JAILBC010000147.1 GCA_024681295.1 Bacteroidales bacterium | reverse complement strand
TACGGAGCGCTTCGGCTTCCATCAGGGCGATGCCGGAGTGGGCCCAGCAGGTGGAAGAACGATGTTGGTCGCGGACGGCCGTAATAGGGATTTCCTTGATGGTGGTGAATTGGAATCCTTCTTCTGTCTTTTCATCTTGTGCTTTGACGGCTGTGATGCCCATCATCAGCGCTAAGGCTAGTAACAATTGCTTTTTCATCAGTATTGGAGTTTAAATGATTTGCTTATTTTGGGGCAAAGATACGAAAAACGAATTGTCAAATGAAGAGGACAGCTATCTAATATGTCCTCAAATGGACTTATGGCCTTTTCTTTGATTAAAGCCTAGACATAAGCGCCATAGCGGAAAAAAAGTCTACTTTCATTGCAGTTCGCTGAAATAGTTTTAGTTTTGAAGCGGAAATAGAGGAAAAACTCTGATGATTCCGTCATACTATGTTCAACTAAATATTTACTCAATGAAATCTGTCAGACTTTTGAAATTGACCTTCGTAGCGTTGCTCAGTGTGCTGTATGGACAGCTTTTTTCCCAGATTCAGCATTTCGAATGGCAGGGAACACAACGCGAATATATTCTCAGGCTGCCTATGCAACATGATGGCGATATGCCTATCGTCTATTTCCTGCACGGATTGGGCGACAACATCTCGCGTGTCGATAATCAGTATAACTTCACGCAAGTGGCCAACAACTACGGCTGGGCTATCGTGGTGCCTCAGGCACTGTCGCAAGGCATCGGCACCATGTGGAACGCCGGTCTCATGCAAAGCAGCATTGACGACTCAGGCTTCCTTATGGCGTTGCTCGACTCGTTGAGTGTCCAATATCCTATTGACTTGGATAGCGTCTTTTTCACAGGCTTCTCGATGGGAGGCTTCATGTCGCACCGCATGGCCATCGAACACGGCGACCGCATCACCGCCTGCGCCCCCGTCAGCGGACTGATCACCCATAGCATGAGCGCTTTGACACCGCCATGTCCCGTCAGGATGCTGCACATACACGGAACCTCCGACCCCGTGGTGGGTTACGACGGCAACTCTCAGTATTTTGGCGGGAACCTTGGCCTAAGCGTGGAAGCGATACTCAACTATTGGAAAAGCGCCAATGGCTGTGTCGAAGAGCCTGTCATCGACACCTTCCCGAACTTGAAAAACGACAACCTCCTGTTTGTGCGCTACACCTACGAAGGCGATGCCACGCTCCAGCATATCAAAGTCATAGGAGGCAATCACAGCTGGTACAACAACTCTAACCAATACGATATCAGCTACATGGAGGTAATCCACGACTTCTTTACCTATGATGACTTTGATCCGACAGGCATAGGAAACGACGTTCAGACGCGTCCATTTCAGGTGCATCCTAACCCATGCTCCGGTCTGTGCACTATCGAGACTGAGGAAGTCACCCAGATAGAGGTGGTCGATATGACTGGACGTATTGTTTGTCGGCAGCGTCTCGAACCAGGAGAGAACCAACTGAACCTTATCGGTTTGCCCAACGGCATCTATCTGGTGAGGGATGGCAAAGGCAGGACTACGAAAGTGGTGCTTGAGGCCAGATAGTGTTCTAGAAAATCCCGACATACAGCGCCGCACGATCGGGCAAGGCACCAGTCCGATCAGCAGGTCCCATAGGGTTTGGACGGTGAGCGTTGCTTTAACCCGTACGCCGCTTTGCTCCAATCAGAGCCACCGCTATCGTCGTTTACTCCATAATCAGTTTTTTGAATCCTTCCGTGGCAAAGGTCTCCAGCTGGTTTTCCTCGTTCACGAAGATGTAATAGGCTTCCACGCCGTCTAAGGTCTTCAACAGTTCCAGCGATTTTTCCATGCCCATCACCATGCAGATGGAGGCCAAGGCATCGGCTTCGGTGGCGGTCTCCGCCAGGACGGTGACGCTGAGCAGGTTGTGCTCGACAGGATAGCCTGTCTTTGGGTCGATGCAGTGGGAGTATCGTTTCCCGTTACGTTCCACATATTTTCGGGTGCTGCCCGAGGTGACCAAGCCTTTGTCACGCAAAGTGACACGCACCTGGACCTGTCGGCTGGCGTCCCATTCCTTGGCAGGTTTCTCTACACCTACAATCCAGGGCTGATTATGGGGTTTGCAACCACCGGCTATAATCTCGCCGCCCGTGTCGACCAAGAAGTTCTCCACGCCTTTGCTATGAAAAAAGGTAGCGATGAGGTCGGAAGTGTAACCCTGGGCGATGGCGTTGAAATCCAGTTTCATATTGGGGTCTGCCTTGACGACCTTGCCGTCTTCGATAGTGATTCTCCGATAGTCAACAAGGCTCTTCAGGCTGTCGATGAGCTGTGGTGTGATGCTGTCGCCACGTTTATTGCTGAAGCCCCATGCTGCAACGAGAGGGGAGATGGTAGGATCGAAATAGCCATTGGAGAAGGTGGAGGCATTCTGGGCTATGTAGAAATTGGTCAGGAAAATGGAGTCGAGTTCCACGGGCTCGTTGCGGTTCACTTTGCAGATGACTGAACTGTCGTTCCACAGGTTGACGGAGCGGTCGACGGCATCAAAGATGGAGTCAATCTCTTTTTGGAAGTTACGCCCCTGTTCATCAAAGTAGGTGATGGCATAGTAGGAACCTTGCACCAATCCTTGAAGCACGGTTTTTCTAGGCTGTCTGTCGCATGCGGCGAACAATAGTAAGGCAATGAACGGTAACAGGATCTTTTTCATAATCAGAAATTAAAGATGACACTCCATTTCAGAGCCATGTTTTCCTTAAAGGTCGGCTGGCTGTAAGGTCCATAGCGATAGAAGAAGCCGGCGCCGAGCTGCATCAGCGAGACGTCGAGCAGACCTTCTATGACGACTCCGCTTTCGTAGTAGCCTTTTTCCATGGTCTTGAAGTTGCATATGGCGCTGCCTGCCGCCCTGCGCATATCGCCCCAGGCCATGTTGGTGACCAAGACGAGTTGCGGTTTGCACCATGACAGGTCGGGTTGCCAGAGCATGCCGCTAAAGTTGTGTGAGAGGTAAAGGGCGACGAAACGGTCGCTGAAGAACTCGTCGAAGCGCATGGTGCTGAAGCTGCCAGGAGCATAGAGATACGTCTCGCTATAGGTGCCCAAAATATCGAAAGTCTCAGCCACGGGAGCGCCTTCGGTGGTGAGTCCGGATTGAATCGTCATATTGGTGACGCCCCAGTATCTGGTGTAAAAGCTCTTTTGCAGCTGGAACTTGAACCGGTCGTATTCGTATTCGCTTCCAAAAATGCCTTTGAAGGCATGCTGATAGGAGAACCAGACGATAGGATAGGTAGTGCCGAGCGACTGAATGCCCTTGGGGGTGCTGAGGAACTTCTCCTTGTAGGCGAAACGCACCTTGGCTTCCAAAAGAGCCAGGCGGGCTCTGTCAACGGATTCGCCATCGGCGTCATAATAGAATTTCTCCAGATAGTTGCGTTCGCTCACGCTGGCGGTAAGGTAGCCTTTGAAATGCTTTGCAAAACGTGAACTGACGCTAATGGCGCCTTCAGTCTTGCGCATGTATAGGTTCTCAAAGAATGCATACTTGTAATTGTTTTGAGAGAGCAGCCCCCGGTCTTCGCGGAAGGTGTTAAACTCGCCTATGGCTTCTGATTTGTGGTCTACCGAAAGCACGAGCATGGCCTGTCGCTGCCGATCGAGGTGGATGTTTAAGGCGCTGCCGTAGTCGAAGGTCTTGAGACGTGTCCAGTAACCGGCATAGGCGCTGAACTTGAACAGGGTGGACAGGCGGTCGTTGGAGCTGACGCCAAGTCCTAGATAAAAGCCTTTCGAGACGGAGATGTTGGCCATCCTGTCTATGTCGAAGTCGAAGACGCCGATGGGGATGGTGCTGTTATCCATCAGGCTCATGGCGAAGTTCATCATCCTGTCCATCAGGTTGTTTTCTCTTGTCAAAGAATCCATGAAGGCATGGGTGGCCTGGGTGCGCTGGTTCATCGAGTCGATGCGATGTGCGACCCAGAAAGCCTCGTCACGTGAGGAGGCTGCAGGGTCAACCATCACCTGCACCTCTGAGAAGTCTTTCTTCTTTAGGTCGGGATGCAGGGTGATGTCAGTGACATAGCTCTTCCCCACGGCAGCCATAGGATAGGTGTTGCCGCCGTTTTCCGGGCTCTCTGCCATGACGAAGCTCTCAAAGACGAGGTTGGTGTTGTATTGCCTCGGAAACCATTGTCCTTCGACTTGCTCGTAGAGTTGCTGGATCTTGGCGGTGAAGAGTCCGCCTTTTTCTGCGGGTTCGGCTTTTACGGCTTTTAAGGCCCAGCCGTCAGAATGGATGGTCATGCTGCCCTTGAGGCCCTTGATGTTGCTGTCTTTGTAGGGATGGAAGCTGACGATATAGAGCGAGTCGCCTTCACCGATGGGCGTGACGTCCTCGAGGGTGAAGAAATAGTTTCTTTTACTGCCTTGGCTGAGCGGGTTGACATAACGTTCGCTGGCGATTTCGACCGTCTCGTCATAGAAGCTGATGCTCTGCATGCCGTTGACGAGATAGACGAAGACAGGGTCTTTCATGCCTGAGATCTTGGTGCCGATCACGTTCTGACGTTTCCTGTCGGGTGACATGAAAAGCACTTGCGAGTAGGTCTCCATCACCAGCAGGTCGTTTTTCTTGAGGATGCTGTCGATGCTGGAGGCGCCAGGCAGTCCGTTGCTTTCGGCGTTGCTATTGGCGAGCGAGCTGCTATCGACGGTGATGGCCATCTTGTCGTAGATGTTGTAGGAGTAGCTGTCCAGATGGTCGGGGTTGTTCTCACGGCGATGCGCCATGACGCTGTCGATGATTCGGTGAGCGGGGTTCTCACCTGCGTTTACGGTGATTTCGTTC
>JAILBC010000106.1 GCA_024681295.1 Bacteroidales bacterium | reverse complement strand
TTTTAGTATCTTTGCAGAATAAACACCTGAAATCAAAATGGAACAGAACAGCTTCATTACCAACAAGGACAAATTACTGTCAGACATTATCAACGGGATTTTACCAAAAAGTTCATCGTTGGACGTGTTGGTCGGATATTTCTATTTTTCGGGCTACAAGTTGATTTCAGATCAACTTAAAGACAAACATGTGAGGATTTTGGTCGGATTGGATATCGACAGGAACATTGCCAAACACATCCGTGAAATTGACACGTTGGCAGCGTACAACAAGTCAAGGATGCAGTTGAAAGAAGAATTCTTTGAACACTTCACAGACTTGTTCAACGAGACCGACTTTCTTGACAGCCAACCGAAACTGGAATCATTCAAGCTGTTTTACAACAAGATAAAAGACGGAAGTCTGGAAATACGGAAAACTGATGAACCCTGCCATGCGAAGTTGTACATTTTTGATTACCGTGACGAAATCAGCGAAGGCGGCGAGGATCCCGGCTCGGTAATCACTGGTTCGAGCAACCTTTCATACGAAGGACTTGCCGGCAGGGTTGAAATCAACGCCCGTTTCAACGACAAAGGGTCATACACCGACGCAAAAATCATTTTTAACGAACTTTGGGACAAAGCTATAATCATTGCCGACAAAGACAATATCAGTGATTTCGACACTAAAGTCATCGACCGCATCTGGTACGACAAACTGTATGCTCCGTATAAGATGTACCTCAGGGTGCTGAAAGAATACTTCACCATACCGACTACTGAAAACTTGCTGACACCCTACGACATCTCCGATGGGAAATTCTCCAATCTGAAATACCAGACCGATGCCGTACAGATGGCAATCAACTCCATCCGCAACCATAACGGTGTGATTGTGGCAGATGTGGTGGGACTGGGCAAGAGCATCATCGCATCCACAGTGGCACGAAACTTAAGGATGAGGGTGCTGGTGATATGCCCTCCCCACTTGGAAGAGCAGTGGAAAGGCTATCGTGACGACTTCGGTTTCACAGCCTCGGTTTTTTCATCAGGAAAAATGGAAGATGCTCTGAAATATTACCAACGCATCGTAAAACCGGATGAGCAATATCTGATTGTAGTGGACGAGGCGCACCGCTACCGTAACGAATACACCAACGATTATTCCAACCTGCACCAGCTATGCTCCGGCAACAAGGTGATGCTGCTGACCGCCACCCCGTTCAACAACAGGCCCGACGACATCTATGCCATGCTGAAATTGTTCCAAATCCCCACAAAATCCACATTGAAAACGGTGGACAATCTTGGAGCGAAATTCAAGGAACTGATTGCCGCATACAAACAGATTCAAAAAGATCAAAGGGATGGGAAAGCATCGGACGATGAAGTGGCAAAAGAGGCAGGAAAAATCGCCAACGAGATACGTTCCATCATTAGCCCGCTCGTTATCCGCAGGTCGCGCATTGACCTGATTGGGATTCCAGAATATGCTGAAGACCTAAAACAACAAAACATCCAACTGGTCATCCCCAACGACCCCATAGAATTGGATTACGACCTGAGCAGTTTGAAAGAGTTATATCTGGACACGCTCGACCGTATCAGCAAAGATAAAAACGACACAAAATCCAGTGACCGGTACAGGTTTAAGGCCGCCCGATATTCCCCTGTGCTATACATCAAAGAAGAATTAAAACAGGAGATATCGGATGTGCTGGTAGAGAAAACAGGCATTGAACTCAACCTATTGTTAGGACGACAGGCCAATGTGGCGGAATTCATGCGCCGCCTGCTGGTGCGCCGTTTCGAAAGTTCGGAACATGCTTTCAAAATGTCGTTGGATTATATGTTAAACTCTTCGGCGCAGATATTGAAATGGATTGGGGAAAAAGGCAAAATGCCTATCTTCAAGAAAGGCAACCTGCCGGATGTGGACTATTTCTACAAAACAGATGACGATGGTAATGAATTGATTACCGAGATATATGAAAAATACGAGAAGCGCGGTTTCTTTGAAATCGACATGAAGTACATCAAAGAGGCTTTTGTTGAGGACATCAAGTCCGATATGGCTTTGTTGCGCGACATTCAGGAAAAATGGTTCGGAAAGGAGGATGAGATACAAAACGATCCGAAACTGGAATCTTTCAAGACCATCCTGAAACGACAAATTGAAAGCGAACCAAAACGTAAGATCCTTGTCTTCACCGAATTTGCCGACACGGCAAATTATCTGGGAAAAGCTTTGCAAGACTACGGACTGCCCGTTTTCAAATACACTTCGGCGGATGCTTCGCAGACAAACAAAAACATCATTAACGCCAACTTCAATGCCGGTGAAAAAGCCCATCTGCAAAAGGACGACTACAAGATTCTGGTGGCCACCGACGCCATTTCCGAAGGCTACAACCTGCACCGCGCAGGAGCGGTCATCAACTACGACATCCCTTACAACCCCACCCGAATCATCCAACGTATAGGACGTATCAACCGCGTGAACAAGAAAGTGTTCGACAAACTCTACATCTACAACTATTTTCCCACCGACGTGGGCGAGAACGAGACCAGGACTAAGGAGATATCCACTCTGAAGATGGCTATGATTCATGCCATTATGGGCGAAGACACGAAAGTTCTGACAAAAGACGAGGAGATACAGTCCTATTTCCTTGAGCAGTACCGCAAAGAGATGGCTAAGAGCGAGGAGGCCTCGTGGGATATGAAATACCTCAAACTGCTGAATGCCGCCAAAGGCACTGAAATTTACGAAGAATCCTTGGCGATTCCGCATCGCGCCCGCACAGGCCGCACCGCAGAAAAGCCAAAACAAGGTGTGCTGATGTTCGGAAAGAAGGGCAACGACTTCGTTTTCAAGTTAGGTAACAAGAACGGACAAGTAGTACAGCTTACCGCCGAGCAAGCCATCGGGTTGTTTGAGGCGAAGCAGGATGAAGAACCCGCCACCCTTTCCGAGAATTTTGACACGGCCTACCAAATCACCAAGGCGCAGCTTTTCGGCAGCGAAACGCAGGACAAAAACGAGAAAATCAGGCTTGAGGCTATGCAGAAGGTGAAGGTGATGCTGAACAAAAAGGCACTGCCGACCGATTATCTGAAAGATTTGATGAAAGCCATCCAAAGCGACGGCCTTTCGGGATTTGAGCTTCGGTTTATCAACAAACTGAAACCGTCGGAATACACG
>JAILBC010000097.1 GCA_024681295.1 Bacteroidales bacterium | reverse complement strand
GAAAACTTCAGGATAGTCACTTCTATGGTAGGATTTGCCCCAAATTCCCAAAACTTTTCAAAAGTCAAATTTGTAGGAGCCGAAAACGCATTGGTCTATGAAGTGAGGATGGTTTTCAACTACAAGGAAAAGATTCATAACGGACCCATGACCGACAAGCAAGTAAGTTGGTCATTAGGAACGGTCAATGTCAATGACCTTGATTTTGAAAATGGCTCTTATTCCATGAACTATTCTCAGACGGCGCTCTTCACACAACTGGCTTCCAAGATTGGAGGCGATACCATCAACGCGGAACGCTATATTGGCGATTTCAACATCATTGTGGCTGCCGGAGGAGAGGAGTTTTACAATTACATCCAAGTCAACGCTCCCAATGGCGGCTTTAACCAAACCGTTCCAGAATACACCAACGTGCATGGAGGCTTTGGTGTATTCTCGTCGCGTATCAATATTATGAAGACGGTTCAACTTAACGCTAGGACACAAACGGAGCTTATTGGCATGAATTGGGGCTTTAAACAGCAATAAAGAAACAATATCAACAACAAGAATATCAATTTATTATGGAAGAAAAAAAGAGACTCTTCGAGGAATTTCCTCCCGTGAGCACCCAGGAATGGGAAGCGGTGATCGAGAAAGACCTTAAAGGGGCAGATTACAACAAAAAACTGGTTTGGCGCACGGCCGAAGGTTTCAATGTGAAGCCTTATTACCGTGCCGAGAACCTGGCAGACATTCCTTGGACGGGTATGGCTCCCGACCAATTCCCTTACGTCCGCGGCAATAAACCCGAAGGCAACACTTGGCTTGTCCGTCAGGACATCACCGTGAAGGATGTGCATGAGGCCAACAAAATTGCCCTCAATGCCATCAGTCGCGGTGCCAATAGCATCGGCTTCAAGCTGGAGTACGACAAGCCATACGACACCATCGCCATCTCAACGTTGCTCAACGGCATCGACCAGAAAGCGGTGGAGATCAACTTCTACAACAACAAGTACCACCTGCCGATCCTCGAGATGTTATCGAAGATCCCAGACATCAAGGGCGCGTTGAATTATGACCCGCTGACGCGTTACCTGCGTCGCGGCGTTTGGTACATCAACGAAGGGGCCGACACAGAACTGGCTTACATCATGGTGAAAGCTGAAATGCCTGGCTTCGACACCATTGGCGTCAATGGCCATGTGTTCACCAACGCTGGTTCAACCATCGTCCAGGAGATGGCTTTCAGCCTCGCCGTGGGTGCCGAATATCTCGACAAACTCACCGAGAAAGGCCTCACCATCGACGAGATTGCACCCAAAATGCGCTTTAACCTTGCTGTGGGTCAGAACTACTTCATGGAGCTGGCCAAGATGCGTGCCTACCGCCTGTTGTGGGCCAACATCGTGAAGGCCTACGGTGGCAAGGAGGAGAACGCTAAGATGCACATCCATGCTACCAATGCCGAAATTGGCATGAGCCTCTACGATGCCTATGTCAACATGCTGCGTACCACTACGGGCACGATGTCGGCCGTCTTGGGTGGCGTCGACTCGTTCACCGTCATGCCGTTCGACGTGCCGTTTGAGATCCCCACCGATTTCGCTGACCGTATCGCTCGCAACCAACAGCTCATCCTTAAGGAAGAGTCACACTTCGATAAGGTGGCTGACCCCGCCGCAGGTTCCTACTACATCGAAAACCTTACAGAGAGCTTAGCCGCAGCAGCATGGGACTTGTTCAATAAGATCCAAGACGAAGGCGGTTATCTCGAAGCTGTCCGCAAGGGCATGATACAAGGCCTTATCAAGGAAAGTGCTGCCAAGAAGTTCAGCAACGTGGCCACACGTCGTGAGACTATCCTAGGCACCAACCAGTTCCCGAACTTCACCGAGACGATGAAGTTCACGCCCGAGGCCTGGGTCTTTGAGGCCGACAATCGCCGCGACGAGAAAGCTGAAATTGAGACCATCGTCACCTTCCGCGCTGCCCAGCAGTTCGAGAAGCTGCGCTTCGCCACTGACGTCTACGCCCAAGACCACAAGCGTCCTGTGGCTTGGATGTTCACCTATGGTAACCTTGCCATGCGTAAGGCCCGCGCCAACTTCGCTTCTAACTTCTTTGCTTGCGCTGGTTTCCAAGTCGTCGACAACCCTGGCTTCAAGACTTTGGATGAAGGCATCGCCGCTGCACGCGAAGTGAAACCCGAAATCTTGGTTATCTGCTCTTCCGACGAGGAATACGGTGAAGGCAATGCCCTCAAGATTTACGAGGCATTGAAGAACGACACCATCGTGGTGCTGGCCGGTAACCCTGAAGGCACCGCCGACATCCTCAAAGAGGCTGGCTTGAAGTATTTCATCCACGTTAAGAGCAATGTGCTCGAGACACTGCAAGAGTTCCAAAAGCAATTAGGTATAACAAAATAATTAGTATAGAGGTTTTCGCGCCTCGAAGAGGCGCAACCTCAATTACCCCACATAAGCAAAGCGCAGTGTGGGGAGAAGAAAGGAGAAAATAATGAAACCCAACTATAAAAACATCAATATCAACGCTATACCTAAGAACAACGGTATCATCCTGCCAAATGGCGAACTTTGGGAGACCCATGAGCACATCATGGTGAAGCCCGCCTATACCGAGAAAGACCTCGAAGGCATGGAGCACCTCAACTATGCCGCAGGTATTGCCCCCTTCCTCCGTGGACCTTATTCGACGATGTATGTGATGCGTCCTTGGACCATCCGTCAGTATGCCGGTTTCTCCACTGCTGAGGAATCGAATGCCTTCTACCGCCGTAACATCGCAGCGGGTCAGAAGGGTTTGTCAGTGGCCTTCGACTTGGCCACCCACCGTGGCTATGACGCCGACCACGAACGCGTCATGGGTGACGTGGGTAAGGCAGGTGTGTCCATCTGTTCCGTCGAGGACATGAAGGTATTGTTCGACCAGATCCCGCTGAACAAAATGTCCGTCTCCATGACCATGAACGGCGCCGTGTTGCCGATTCTGGCCTTCTATATCGTCGCTGCCTTGGAGCAGGGTGCCAAGTATGAAGAACTGCAAGGCACCATCCAGAACGACATCCTGAAGGAGTTCATGGTGCGTAACACCTATATCTATCCGCCTGAGTTCTCGATGCGCATCATTGCCGACATCTTCGAGTTCACCTCGCAGAACATGCCGAAGTTCAACAGCATCTCCATCTCGGGTTATCACATGCAGGAAGCCGGTGCCACCTCCGACATCGAGATGGCTTACACCTTGGCTGACGGTTGGGACTACCTCCGCACCGGTGTCAAGGCTGGCTTGGACATCGACGCCTTCGCACCGCGTCTGTCCTTCTTCTGGTGCTCGGGCATGAATCACTTCATGGAGATCGCCAAGATGCGTGCCGCCCGTATGCTGTGGGCCAAGATTGTGAGCACCTTCAACCCGAAGAACACCAAGTCGCTGGCTTTGCGTACCCACACGCAGACCTCCGGTTGGTCGCTCACCGAGCAAGACCCGTTCAACAACGTGGCGCGTACCTGCATCGAGGCTATGGGCGCCGCTCTGGGTCACACCCAGTCGCTGCACACCAACGCCTTGGACGAAGCCATCGCCTTGCCCACCGACTTCAGCGCCCGTATCGCCCGTAACACCCAGATCTACATCCAGGAAGAGACCAACGTCTGCCGCGTGGTCGACCCGTGGGCAGGTTCCTACTATGTGGAGAGCCTCACCAACGAGTTGGCCCACCGTGCTTGGGGTCACATCCAAGAGGTGGAAGCCATGGGCGGCATGGCCAAGGCCATCGAGACGGGTCTGCCGAAGATGCGTATCGAAGAGGCCGCTGCCCGCAAACAGGCCAAGATCGACTCAGGCCGCGAGACCATCGTCGGTATCAACAAGTACCGCCTCGACCACGAGGATCCTATCGAGACCTTGGAGGTCGACAACACCGCTGTGCGTGAGTCGCAGATTAAGCGCCTGAAGGAGCTCCGCGCCAACCGCAACGAGGCCGACGTACAGCGTTGCCTTGAGGCCATCACCCATTGCGCTGCCACGGGCGAGGGCAACCTCCTTGCCTTGGCCGTTGAAGCCGCCAAGTGCCGCGCTTCGCTGGGTGAGATTTCGATGGCTTGCGAGAAGGTCGCTGGTCGTTACAAAGCAGTAATCCGTTCAATCTCTGGAGTATATTCTATGGAAACGAAAAACGATGCAAGATTCGAAGAAGCCTGCCGTAAGGCCGACGAGTTCGCCAAATTGGAAGGTCGCCGTCCGCGTATTATGATTGCCAAGATGGGTCAGGACGGTCACGACCGTGGCGCCAAAGTGGTGGCTACGGGTTATGCCGACATCGGCTTCGACGTCGATATGGGTCCCTTGTTCCAGACACCCGCCGAGGCTGCCAAGCAGGCTGTGGAGAACGATGTCCACATCATGGGCGTGAGTTCGCTAGCTGCCGGTCACAAGACCCTGGTGCCGCAGGTCATCGCCGAGCTCGAGAAACTCGGTCGTCCCGACATCATGGTCACCGTG
Organism: Bacteroidales bacterium; assembly: GCA_024681295.1. Classification (GTDB taxonomy): domain Bacteria; phylum Bacteroidota; class Bacteroidia; order Bacteroidales; family F082; genus Limimorpha. Next base: position 4,575 of record JAILBC010000097.1, on the reverse strand, counting down.
GGTGGCGTGATTCCCGCCCAGGACTACCAGTTCCTCTACGACGCTGGCGCCGTGGCCATCTTCGGTCCTGGTACCGTCATCAGTGATTCGGCCATCAAGATGCTGGATCTGTTGATTGCCGCCCGCAAACAGGCATAATCCAACCTGACACGAAATGGTGAAGAAAAATCCCGTCAGCGATGGCGGGATTTTTTGGTTTATGCTATTTTGATCATTTACTGCATTCTATATAAAACACATAATCTTTAACTCGCTTGACCTTTTCTGCCAACGACAACGAAGAAATGGTATTGTGGGTCCTCCGCTATTGCCAGGCTGTACAGGTGCCGACATTTGGTAGGTAGAGATGTTTCCTTGATCTTCAGCCAAGAACGACGAGACGAGTTTCGGGAAAATAGGCGTTGTGAAGTGAAATACGGTCAAGCGCGAGAATGGGTTGCACAAAATAATCAAGGCCAATGGTCTTGACAAGCGTAGCACCATGGTCATAAACCTTGGCCTCGCCGCCCTCAGCAATCATCTCACCAAGTGAATGAGAAAGCGTTTTATCGACGCAATCTGTCCAACAACCTGTGTGACGAGCCCATTGTTCTATGCATTCTTCCTGTTTCGCTCCGCATTCGACTTCTCTTTTGAAGTCGTCGCCATAAGGTGCAGCTCCGCTATCTGATCGAGCTTTTGCTGCCGCGAGTAAGGATGCAATGACGTGCGTTGCACCTCCCGTTGCGCAGCCATGCTGTTCGAACGGTGAAAATCGTTGATATACAATCCGTCCATTGAAAAATGGATCTATTTTCAACCGCAAAGATATATAAAAACCGCGAGAATTAAAAGCTTTATCGAAAAACAAAACCACGTCAGTTAAGACGGGATTATTAATTTACACCTCACAAAGGGTATTAATGATAAATACCATTACCCCACCTCTTTGATATCGTAAAACATTAGCCGCGTATGTTCGTCCTCATCTTTTTTTGTCAGATGGACAAAACCATTCTTTTCGTAAAAGGGTACCGCTGAAAGATAGGCATCGACGGTGATATAACGAAAAGCGGAACGAGAACCCTCTTCTCGAAGAAGCGATTTTAATTTAGCAACAAGCCAAGTACCAATATTCTGTCCACGATAATCTTTTGATACGGCAAACCGGCCTATTTTCACAGTAGGATAACTGCAAAACTGTTTGTCACGAGGAAAATTATTCTTGATTTTCTTCCAACGGCTACCGATAATCTCCTCTTTGCTCACTTTATCATTTAACAAACAGAAATAAGCGACAATTTGTCCATTGTCTTCAAGGATAAACGTATTGGCAATACGTAACTCTAGTGATGGTTTGGCATCCTCGTACAAGAAATTATTAAGTTGATCGTCTCCACAATCGAAAACGGTCAGTTCATAATCAGATGTCAGAGGAACAAGTCTCATTGTTTACCAGCACCATTCAATGTTTTTGTCAGCCTCAGCAACTTGTTCATCAAGCTTACGCCTGTTCTCTGCGCGCTCCTCTTCACTCAAATGGTCTACCATCAGCCTTCTCCACTCAAAATTGAAGGCGTCTTCGTCTTTCAACACAGGGGTTTCTCTTATTGGTCTTGCCATTTTTTCCTCTTTTAAGTTGTTTTTCGGCTGCAAATATACAAACTTTTTTTCACTCCGCAAGTTTTTTGATGAAAAAAAATTATTAATAATACAAACTAGTATTAATAATAGAAGTTGATTTTTTATAACGCCGACGCCGTAGCCATTTTCGGTTCCAGTACGGTCATCAGCGATTTTTCTCACTGGATCAAAACCCCATCCACAAACAGGGATTTCGAGTCGAAGTTTGCCCCTTCAACTCGATATTCGATAACGCCCGTAAACGGGCGAGGAACATCTATTTTTACGTTAAATCCAGCACTGCCGCCTTCAGGAAGGTCCATCAACTGAAAACGCTGTTCCTTGATGGCCCTGGTGGCAGTCTCATACGACTTGAACAACACATGGAGTATCAATCCTTGTGTCGATTTCGGACCTAAATTGGTAATGGCACAACGCATATTCACCTGCACCGTGGCAGCCGACAAATAATAAGCATCATATTGATAGTAGCACGAATCCACGGTCACCACGGGACGGTTAACCACAGGAATTAGCGTTGCCGCAACGCCCTTGTACCGCTCTGGAATCTGACCCAAATCCCAACCAACGCTTGTCATCTCCAAATAATAATACCTCGACCCTCCATACTCGTAATATGTTCCGAGAAAATCTTCCGAACACCGAACCGCCAAAGCAAGATGGTCGGGAAGATTGACCAACAACACCCCATATCCCATCTCATAAAGGATCGATGCCGCCAACACCACCATATCCTCGCAGTCACCCTCTCCGTCCACAAGCGTCTCCAACGGATAACGCACATAATCCTCTTCATGTTTCGATTGGATATCATACTCGTAACGAAGTGACTGAACAAAACAGATGACATTATAGACATGGTTGGTCTCTGAATACCCCTGTTTTTCACCGCCAAGTCGAAACGACTGCACCAGATTTCTAATATAATCCCGGTCAAACTCCGACAGCACATAATGTGCAAAATCATCACCTTGATGGGTTCGACGCTGATAATACTCATACAAGTCAATAGGGACCGTCAAACTACATTCCCATTCCCGTTCGTCGTAGGTCCACTGGTGCGTGATTATGTAATGATTACCCTCCACAACGACATTGTGTGCCGAAACCGACAAAACTACCCCAAACAATAATATCAGCAAAAAACGTTGTCTCATTTTTTTTGGTTTAAGGCTTGTTGAGATGTATTATTTGAAGTCACCAACAACTTCCAACGCCTCAGCGAGCATGTTGATGTCCTTCACATTAATACGTTCAAAAACGGGTTTTATTTTGTCAATCCTATCAAGATGGATGAGCAAAACGCGGTTGGGTAATTCTTCCAACAAACCTGCTGGAATTTTGTCCTTCACCAGGTTCAAAGCCATCCCCACCATGCCGTCCATCCCGAAACCGCCGGAATACTGCACCTTTAATTCTGTGCCAACAAGTTCCAGCACCTTGACATCGATGCCAATTTTTTTCTTAATTATCCCAAGGTTTACCTCATACAACACTTTAATGGTTTTCTGGTCAACAAATTCAAAACTGATAGGTTGTTGTGTCTGCTCGGTAACGATTTTTTGGAGCTCTTGATAGGATATAGAAGCTTTCATTGTTAAATATTATTTTGTTCCTGGACCCCCAGGGCGTTGCCCTGGGCTAAAGGGATTTTGCCCCTGCGGGGCGTTCAAACCGTAAAAATAAAAATTTTTTTTTATTTTTGCCGCTTCATAGAAAGTAATTTAAAACCTATATCATGAAAAAAATCTTCTCCTTAATCGCTGTAATCGCCCTGACCGCCGTGATGACCGTCCAGGCTCAAGACCGCAAACCCGACTGGGCCCGCTGGCACTACCTCTCCGAGGAAGAAATGAACACCCCAGTTCGCAACGAGAACTTCGTTGAGACCGACCCGCCGACCGGCACACCGCGTTTTGTGGGTGAATTTGAGCCTATGCAAGGCGTGATGATCCGTTATCCCCTTGGTATCCCCACCAGCCTTGTGGCTCAATTGGCCAACAACTGCCACGTGTATTGCATTGTAAGCTCCTCTTATCAGAGCCAAGCTCAAAACACTTTCCAAAACGCTGGCGTCAACATGAATAACGTCTCCTTTGTGAACGCCCCTTCCGACTCTTATTGGGTTCGCGACTACGGCCCGTGGTACATCTTTGAGGATCGTAACCCCGCCATCGTCGACAACCGCTACAACCGTCCCCGCCCCAACGACGATAATATGTCGCAAGTGTTCGCCACCTTCTGGGACATCCCCATGTACGGCATGAACCTTGAACATACCGGCGGCAACATGATGGAAGACGGCCGTGGCCACGGCGTGAGCGACGAATTGGTGTTTCAGGAGAACAACAATAACGAACAAAATGTTCGTCAGAAAATGCGCGACTACCTCGGCATTGACCCGTACCATGTCACCATCGACCCGCAAGGCGACTACATCGCCCACGTGGACTGCTGGGGCAAATACCTCGCACCCGATAAGATTTTGATTGCCCAACTGCCACAAAGCAGTTCACAGTATGCCCTGTATGAACAAGTGGCCAACTACTTCGCCACCACCAACTGCTGCTGGGGTTATCCTTACCACGTTTACCGCGTGCAGGAACCGGGCGATTACACCTTGGCTCCGTTTACCAACAGCCTTATTCTTAATAAATGCGTCTACGTGCCGCTGGGCAACAACACCAGTTTGAACAACGCAGCTCTGGCGGTTTACCAAGAAGCCATGCCAGGCTACGAAATCATCGGTGTCACCAACAACGACTACAGCATTAGCTGGGAAAACACCGATGCCCTGCACTGCCGCACCCGTGGCGTGATGGACTTCGATATGCTCTTCGTCGACCACCGCAATGTGCTCTTCGGAGAGCAGGAATGGCAAGACTCCATCCCCGTCATCTCCAAATTCATTGCCTATAGTGGACAAAACCTGAAACAAGACTCCCTCCTTGT
>JAILBC010000051.1 GCA_024681295.1 Bacteroidales bacterium | reverse complement strand
AGGCGCAATACTGGATAGTTTGGCAGATTTGGTTTTTGTGGTTTGTTGCTGCTTTATGTTGATACCTGCTTTGGCATTTCCAAAATGGTTATGGATCTGGGGCGGAGTGATTGTCGCCATCAAGGTCATCAATCAAATCTCTGCCTTGGTGATGTTCAAAAAAATCGTTTTTCCTCATACTGTTACAAATAAAATGACAGGAGTGCTACTTTTTCTTGCTGTCCCAACAGCATTTTGGTCTTTCATTCCCATTGTCATTGTGGCAGGAATTGCTACATTTGCTGCCATCATAGAGGGGCATTATATCAGGACGGGAAAGGGGCACTAATCATTCTCACAAATTCGGCGTGCCAAATCGTTGAGAATAAGGCATTGGTTTCTGCTGATGGTTATCTGTTCATTGTGGTGCTCCCATGGGGAAAGGATGAGCAGTTGGCCTCGGGCACAAGCCTCCATACGGGCGCCGCTTGGCTTGGCAAGCTCGGTGAGGCCGTTTTCTTGTAAGTAAATAAGAGGCAGGCCTTCGTTGAGAGCAGCCCTCATCACCGCTTTCTCACCAGGAGAGATAGCGGGAGAAACAAGCACTGCACCTTGTCGGGCTGCTGCCAGGTAATCCTGCGCCTTCGCTTGGATTTCTGTTTCGGTGAGGCGACGAGAGCATTGCACAAATAAGCGAACGGGGCGGTTAAGCAGGAAGCAGTTACCAATGGCAGAGAATGAAACTCCAGCAACAGTTAGGTTTCGTTGGACACGGAATAAGTCGGGGTGCTCGCGTTTCATAAGCAAGCGACGGGGGTTGTCGGCCAAATAGCGGAGCCATGTTTCAAGTTGCCCTGTTCGTAAAAGGAGCTTGTCATTGTAGCCACGAGCAAAGAGCATTCCGTGGGTGCGGTCTTCGCCTCGTCGGTCTTTGTGGGGCGTGGGTTGGGTTTGTTGCGTTGGCAACGCAACAAACGGGACAGGCGGCAAACCCAGCACCAACTCGCGGTAATGCTTGTTGCAGCTTTGCTTAAACCCACGCAGCGCCATGCCAAGCGGTTTCTCCATCTTTTCCCTCACAAAGAGGATGCCGTGCAAATGGTCGGGCATCATTTGTAGAGCGATAACCTCCACCTCAGGATGGTGCAATGATGCCGCCCACCACTCGTCAGCTACACGTTGGCCTAACTCCGAAAGCTCAATGCGCGGCTCGTCTGGGCTGCCCTCAGGAGCATCGCTTTTACCTACAACATGCCCAAATAAAGCACGACGCCCTTCAGTCACCATCGTAATCATGTAAATCTGACGGCCTGTATAGTCATGCCCAACACAACGACGAAGCATGGATGGCTTCTTCTCACCGGCAAAGGCTTTCTGTGCTTCGTAGGTTTCTTTTTTCATGCAGCAGCTTCTTTGTTTTTAACCATGCAAAGATAGAATTCTTTCACAAATTTCCCAAATACTTGCGGAAACGGGGCTTATGCAGTACTTTTGCCGACAAATTGTTGAATCATGCGAAAAACCCTAATTCTTTTGATGACCATCCTTGTCCTTGCCTCCTGCAGCGACCCCAATAAGAGTTATGTCAAGAAAGCCGTCCGTATCATGGACAAACATGGCATCTATGCCCAAGGTCCCGAATGGGAAAACGCCAAACAAGAGGCGCTAGAAGCAAAGCCTGCAACCCTGGAGGAGGCGCAGGAAATCGTTGTCAAAGCGGGCAAAGTGGCCGGTGGGAAGCATACCTTTCTGTTGACCACCGAAGAAGTGATAGAGAACGACACCTCGACTTGGGAGATGCCAATGGTGGAATTGCTGGAAAACGACATCGCTGTGATCAAGTTACCTGAATTCTCTGGCAATGCAGAAGAAGGTGTGAAATATGCCAATGCGGTGTTGAATGCCATTCCGAACGATTTGCAGGGTGTTGTTATTGATTTGCGCGGCAACCGGGGAGGCAATATGTATCCGATGATTGCGTCCGTTCACCGTTTTCTGCCCGATGATGCGATCCTGAAGTTCTCTTCGCGCCATAGGACCATGAGTGTGTATACCGACTTTGTCATGAGATCGGTTGGCATAGAGCAACAGTCCCAGATCCATTGTCCAGTGGCGTTGTTGACTGACGAATGGACGGCCAGCTCAGGCGAGGCGGTCTTGATCTGTTTCCGAGGATTGGAGAATACGCGTACCTTTGGGTCGCCCACCGCTGGCTATTGTTCCTGCAACCAGCCTTTTCCGCTTCCCGACGGTTCAAAGCTGGTGCTCACGACGGGTGAGGACATCGCGCGCACAGGCGAAGCGTTCTGTGACGATCCCATTGAGCCTGAAGTGCAGACTGAAACGCCACTTGAGGATGCGCTGGAGTGGCTTGCAAAATGATTTTTTATTATTTTTGAAGCCGAAAAACATGTTGAATATGAGTAATACCATCATCACCATCAATCGTGAAAGCGGAAGCGGAGGCAGGGAAATTGCCTGCCGTTTGGGCGAAATACTCGGCCTGAAAGTCTATGACAAAGCCATCATTGAGAGCGTTGCTGAAAAATACCATCTTACCTCACAAGAGATAGAGCGCATCAGAGAGGAGAAGTTGAACTTTTGGGACGATTTCTGTCAGTTTTACCGCCAGTTTGGCGCCGCTGGCAATAGCTATCAGCCAGAGAACAAGAAGGTGACATCGCGTGAGCTCTTTTATGCCGAAGCACAGATTATGCGCAATCTGGCCCAGCAGGAGTCGTGCATCTTTGTTGGCCGGTCGGGTTTCCATGTCTTCAAGGATAACCCCGATGCAATTCGCATCTTCATCATGGCTGATCGCGAAGTGCGCATCAAACGTTTTGCCTTGCGTGAAGGTATTGATGAGAAAGCTGCGGCCAAACTGATTGACGAGATCGACAAGGCCCGTGAAAACTATACTAAGACCTTTACTGACACCTCACGTTATGATGCCCGAAACTACGACCTTACCATCAATGTGAGTCCTTTCACAACGGAATCCGTTGCTGCCTTCTTGGCCGAAAATATCCGTAGAAAAATGGCATGATGGAAACTGAAAGAATCCTCTTACGCCCCTGGCGTGACGATGACGCCGAGGCATTGTTCAAATATGCTTCTGACCCAGATGTGGGTCCACGTGCAGGATGGCCACCGCACAAAAGCGTGGAGGAGAGTCTTGAGATTATCCGCACCGTGTTTCATAACGATACCAACTGGGCCATCGAATTGAAAGCGACGGGGGAGACCATCGGTGCCATCGGTTATGGTCCCGCATGTGATTGCCATCTGCCTTCCCGTGAGGGTGAACCACTTTGTGGCTATTGGATCGGTAAACCCTATTGGAACCAAGGTATCTGCACGGAAGCTTTACGCTTGATGTTAGACCATATTCGGAAGACTACAGCCATTCCTTCGCTTATCAGCGGTCACTTCGTTGACAATCCGGCTTCAGGTCGTGTGATGGAGAAGTGCGGCTTCATCCCCACGGGCGAGACCTGTATTGACGAAACGCAATATCAAGGGAAAGATAGGCCGATAAGAGTGTTGAGGTTGGAAATCAAACGATAATTTTTCTGAAAAAAGTGTAAGATTTTGAACTTCTCCACGATATAATAGCAAACGAACGCAGGTAAATGACGACGGAGGAGTTCAAGCGAAACATTCTGAAGATGCAACCCCGATTGCAGCGGATGGCCGAGTACATTGTCGGTGATCCGGATAGTGCGGCGGATGCTGTTCAAGAGGCCGTCATCAGCTTATGGGAGCAGCGTTCAACGGTCAAAAGTCAGGAAATGGAAAAGCTCAGCCTGACAGTGGTGAAGCGACGCAGCATCGATTTGCTCAGAAAACAGAAACCCATGGTGGACATTGATGCGGAAAGTCTGATGTTGGCTGAACCTTCGCAGGATGATCTGGAAGAACGGTACCACATGGCCCGACAACTTGTAGACCGGTTGCCTGCCCGACAGCGAGATGTCATCCTGATGAAATATGAGGAGGGCCTCAGCATGGAAGAGATTGAAAAAGCGACGGGGATGAGCAGTACCCATGTGTATGCGACGCTCTCGCGGGCCTACAAGTCGTTAAGGGAAACCATAAAACAATATAAGGAGGAATGAAGATGAAACCAGAAAATGAAATGACCGAAGAAGTACGGCAGTTGTTGGATAGCCTAGAGGAACACGGGAAGAATGCCCGTCGCCAGAAGGATTTAGAAGCATTGATCGATGGATTGTCAGAGGAACGGAAAACTGAAAACGGAGAACGGAGAACTTTCCGTTTTCCACTTTCCGTTTTCCGTTTCTGGTGGGTCATCGGTGCTGCAGCGGCAGTGCTTCTGTTATGGTTGATGATCAAACCGACAGCGAAAGAGACACCTAATACGAATGAGCAAATCCTTGTGGAGAAAACGATGCCCGTTGATTCAGTAAAAGATGAGGTAGAAGAGGTAATCCTCGAGGAGCCAATGATTAAAGAAGAGCTTCTAGCGGAGGAGACACCATCGAAACCGATAAAGCCACAGTCTGTCACCCCTCAAAAATCTAAAACCAAAACTGAAAAGCCCAAGGAAATCGTTGGGGGAGAAAAGCTCTTAGCGGAAGCCACTCTGTCGGAATCTGCTGAAAATATTGATACTTCAACTGTTGGATCCAACAACATACCTGATTCAATTGAAGAAAACCTCTCACCTCTCAATTCTCACCTCTCACCTCAAAGTAGCCCCCAGCGTAGAGTCATCCGGAGCCTCAACCTGGTGTGCTATGAATGTCAAACGGAAAACGGAGAGTGGGAAGTGGAAAACGGAAAGTGGAAAGTGGAAAACTCTCAACTCTCCACTTTCAACTTTCAACTTTCCACTCAAGCCCAGGACCCCAACATGAAAAACGGAGCCATGACTTTTGAACTCAAACTCAATTATGCTTTAGCACCATGAAACGCATTACCTTATTATTAGCCATATTTTTCACCTTTCAAGTCGGCTTTGCACAGGAAGAAGTCGCCATTGAACAAATCATCGATCAACCCATCAACGCACTTGTAATCAATCCTGGTTGGAATGTCCAGCTCATTCAAAGCCAGGAAGCGGATAGCAGTTACCGTGTCGCCATCATTACCGAAGAGGCGCTGGCGGCCTTTGCCTACAACGTGCGGCTCTGTAGCGTCAAAGGCGATACGCTTACCATCCTTGAGAATACCCAACTCCCGAAAGGAACCGTTGTTGAGTTGGAAGGCCCGATGACGTACCGGCAGATCAGCATGATGCCTGGGGCAGTGGTCTCGGCTGACAGAATTATTACCTCCAAGACGGTCGTTCCTAAATTCATCTACCTAGGTAGCGATGCCCATTGCCATATCCAGCATCTTCAAATCCCTGACGAAGATTGCTCATCGGGCGTGGATGTTTGGGACCGTGCTCAGTTGACCATCGACACCATCTCAGGCGAAAGTGACCTTTGGGCCAATGTGTACGAAGGTGCTGCTTTTCAATTTGGCATCAATAACCTGAATGGAAAAATCAGGTTGCAAGAGTATGAAGAAACTCCTGGGTGGCATTACCAGCAAAAGAGCTGCAGGATTATCAAGAACAAGGAACAGGATGGCGTGATGGTCACCACCGACCATCGAAAAGTTTGGACGGACGCTCTTGTCGTCGAAATGTCTTTCGGCATCCGAAAGGGTGACACGCCCAAGGATCCCGACAGCCCCTTCCTGCAGTATAATACCTTGTCGATCAACTACGGGGTGAGTACTTATTTCAATCTCAGCAACCATTGGGGCATTCGCACCGGCCTTCAATTTAACCATAATCGGAAGTCGTTGTGCCACCAGGTGAAATACGAAGACGGAGACTTTACGGTGATTGACGGACAAGGGGAATTCCAGCGCAATCGGCTGTATAGTCTCTACACGGGTATTCCTGTTTCACTCTACTACTATCTGGGCAAACAGCAAACCGAGAGTGTCTCTTTGGATTTTTACGCCGGTCGCCTGATTGGGGAGGGGTTCAGCACTAGTATTGACCCCACCCGGATGATTGGCTTCAGAAACTGGTCCTATGAAAAAGTCGATGACATCTTCAATCCCTGGAAGCTTGAGGTGGGTCTCAGCTTCAACACCCAGCATTTGGGCTTCTTTCACGGCATCAGGGTCTTCACAAACCTCCTGCCCGAGTACAAGCCTGGGGTTGTTGACGGCAAAATCCGTACGGTCGGGGTGGAGTTGAAACTTTAAAGAAACCATACTGTTCATGAAAGGAGCGGCCGCTGAGGTCGCTTTTTTTTGTAAATAAAAAAATCAATAAAAAATTATTGTATTTCGATAATTATTTATAATTTTGCAGCGAATAATCATTTTAAAACCATATGATATGAAAGACAAAACCATCAAAAGAATCCGCTGGTGCTGCTATGTGGCACTGGCACTTTGCGCCCTGTGGGGCATCCTCTATTTCTCAAACATCATCCGTTCGCTGTTAGGGTACGATGAATGGCCGATACAACGCATCAACTGGTCGGAGCATCGAGCCTATAAGATAGGTTTGCTTGTGGTTTATTCATTGAGCATTGCGGCCATGATTGGCATTTGCGTGAAGGTGTCGATCAACATTCTGAAAGGTCTGCGCGAAAACATAGTGTTTCCGAAAAACAATGTGAAGTTGTTGTTTTGGTTCGTGGCGGTGGACTTCCTTTATCTGCTGGCTTTCAACAATCTACGTGTGCTTTGGGATGGGCAGACGGTGTTCATGCTTCAGCACAATAACTTCGTCACCCCATTCTTCTTGCTCTTTTTTGCCTTCATGTACAAGATTGCCGCTGATGCGGTGGAGGAAAACAACTTAACTATATGATGAAAATCCTTTTTAGTAACGTGCTGAAAAGCCCATCAACGAAACTGCTCTTAATCGCTGCGGCACTGCTTCTTGTTTTCGAAGCAAACGGCCAAATGCCAGATGCAAAGAACAATTCGGTCGTTGTGAGGATAGACCAACCCTCCATCATGTTCTCTTTTGCCCCCAACTATGATGTCAATTTTCTCCCTGGGTATGGTTTTGGCGCGGAGTATATTTTCCAAGATAGAGTTGGATTTGATTTGGATGTATATCGTCGTAATAGTGACTTGAAAGATTTTAGTAACCAGTCGTTTGAGACGGTGAAAGGGATGGCGTTTACCCCATCGTTCAAGTTTTATCTGGATCCGTATTCAAAATTGTATGTAAGCCTTGGCACTGAAATCAGTTTCATCAACGAATCGAAAGGCAACGTCGATGCCGTTCACAGCCAACAATATTGGCAAGATGCCATTCAGTTTGGAGCGGGATACAAGATGTATTTGTTCAAACATCGGAAGTTCGGCTTGGAGGCTTACATCGGATCCAATCTTCTCTTATGGAGCAATTCGGAGCCTTGGACGAGCGCCTTGACGAACCGGGGAATGGAAACGAAGGTCTCGCTGTTTTACAGATTCCAGTCGAGCAACTCGGCTCAACGGCCAAGGAAAGCCAGTCCGGAAACCATCGAAACACAAGCAAAAAAGTCTGACAAAGGCATCTCGGTATTTCAGTTCAGTTGGAACATCGATGCCAATGAACATTTTGAGGACCAAGAATCCACCGGATTGGGCCGGGCTTTCAATGTTGGCTATGGATATTTCTTTGCCGATCGCACTTCGGTTTGGACGAGAGTTGGTTTGAATTCGTTTGTCAACAAGGTGCCTTCGCCAGGCATTTCGTTGTACCGAAGAGATTTTCATCTGCAATTTGGCGTGCGAAGGTTTTTTTTTAAAAGGGCGGCATTCTATGCGGAGTTAGGTGGTCAAGTTGGAGCATATAAAAGACAAGGAGGCGATGCTTCGCAAGATACGGAAAAGGTATATTTTTCGCCATTGGTTTCTCTTGGTTACGAATATCTGATCACAGACCTACACCCTACACTTGATAATCATTTGGGTGTTGAGATAGGACTTTCCAACCTCATTCCATTGAAAAGCGGACTTGCGAATGAATTGCCGGGCGCGGGATATTTCCCGGAGTTGGTCTTACAATTCGGAATCAATTATCATTGGTGATTTATAAATTCATAATTTTGCAGTCAAATAAACTAAAGAATATGACAACGAACAAAACTTGGATGGGTATCCGCATTTGCAGTTATGTGGCTATCATATTGTGTGCCGCTTGGGCAGTGTTTTATGTGTTCAATTTTTATGGCCTTTTGACAAGTAAAGGATGGATGAGCCAGGAAATTGATTGGTCGCAAAACACTTTACTTAAAGTATCATTTTTAGTGGTGGATGTTTTCTGCCTTGCCGCAACCATAGGGTTGTGTGTAAAGGCCGCCTTGAATTTCTTAAAGGGCACACGGGAAGGCGTGGTCTTCCCAAAGAGTAACGTGAAGTTGTTTTTCTGGTTGGCTTTAGCCTATTTTTCTCATCGGGTATGTTGGTCAAACCATTCGGTTTATTTCTATGGGGAATTAAGATTTGCCTTTGGTCATACCTTCATTGTCATTCCATTTTGCATACTTTTCTTTGCCTTCATGTACAAGATTGCCGCTGATGCGGTGGAAGAAAACAACTTAACCGTTTGAGCCATGATCGTAGTGAATTTGGACGTGATGCTGGCCAAGCGCAAGATGCGCTCGAACGAGCTGGCGGAGAAGATCGGCCTCACCCAGGCCAACCTCTCCATACTGAAAACAGGCAAGGTGAAGGCCATTCGGCTGACCACGCTTGATGCCATCTGCAGGGAGTTGCAATGCACACCGGGGGATATACTGGAGTATCGAGAGGATGAAGGATAGTGATTGGTTCTTCAGCACTTCGGCAAGGGATGCGGAACACCTTGGCGGAGTTGGGATGGTAAATGGTAACGAGTGAATGAAACACGAATCGGGATGGGAGGATTTAACTCTGAAGGCGGTCTATCAGGGTTGATTTGACGATTTCGTAGCCTTGGACGGGGCCGAAGGTGTCGCCTAAACGGAGGAGGTTTT
>JAILBC010000079.1 GCA_024681295.1 Bacteroidales bacterium | reverse complement strand
TATCAATAAAAAGACCTTTATAAACAAATAATCATGAAAAAAACAGTTTTCTTTGCCATCGCTATTCCCTTGGCATTTGCATTAGCAGGTTGCGGCAATTCCACTCCCAAGCAGAACCAGAACGACCAACCTGAGAATCAGCAAACCGAAATGGTTGAAGTTGTCGAAGAGCCCCAGGAAGAGGTTCAAGAGCCCGGATTCCCTTGGAATTTCCCCGAGGGCAACGTCAATGAAGGACTCGCTGAAGGACAGTCGGCCCTCTCCATCCACACCTTCTATCCCTCGAAACTCGTTGAATCTGACGATCCCGCCAACGAGACCTACATTTTCTACAGCACCACTGTGAAGAGCGTAGGCGAAACCACCTCGATGGTCTCCGACTTTGGCTCCAGTGTCGAGATGCCCAACGCCCTCATCATCCCGCTTCCTACCGGCCAGAAAGCCCAGAAGGGCGACATCATCCTGACGTGGTGGCAGACGGGCTCGGGCATGGAACGCGCCATCGTCACCGATGCCTCCAACCCCGAATCCCCAAAAGTGGATTACCTCGACTTAAGTTATAAAGACGACGGCACCGGATTCGCCAACGAACACGCCAACGAGCAGATCAAGCCCAACACCTTCACCATCCTGAAAGACGGCGAATGGCAGCCCGGCGCACAGATCGTTGTCACCGGCGACGGCAGCTACGAGGCTGGCACGCTCATCAGCTGCACTGATGATAAAGTATTGTTGCTCGGTTTCGCCGGAAAGATCAGTGTCTTCAAGAGAGACGCCTGCAAGGTCGTTCCGCTGAAACAGAACCTGAAAGTCGGCGACGAGGTGATGGCCATTTTCACCAGCAGCTACAAGCCCGGCTACAAGATCAAGAAGATCGATGAGAAGATCGGCCGTGTATGGGTGGAAGGCCCCTTCGGCGACGATATCGTCAACATCCTCGAAGTCTACAAGGAATAATTCAAATCACGCTTATTAACGCACGAAGGAGTTGTGAATTCTCACAACTCCTTCTTTTTTTGTGGGAACTGTTGGACTCGAACCAACGACCCCCGCCTTGTAAGGGCGATGCTCTGAACCAACTGAGCTAAGCTCCCTTTGCGGCGGCAAAGATAGGAATTTTTTCTAAAAACGAGGTTTTTTTGTATTTATTTATTATCTTTGCTTTTCAAATCTAAAAAGATGAAGAAGCGCTTTTACAAAAAATTACTACAGTATCTTCCTTTCATTTTATTGGCAGTCAGTCTACTAGCCTGCACTTTTGCCTTTGGCGACGTTGGCAACCAAAACCGCTATAGCTCCGGCGGTGGCGACTACGGCGGCGACGGCGACATCGGTGCACTGATTGGCTACCTCATCGGCCTCTTTATCGACGACCCCGTGGCAGGCATGATTGTGCTAGCCATCTTGTTGGTCATCATCTTCCTCCGCAGAAGAAAAGCCAAGAAACAGGCTACCGACCCCAACCTGATCAATCGTAATGTCCAGAATCAGGTTCAGGCCGACACCACTTTCGACAATAGCACTACGGTAGCTTCCCAGATCCAAGCCATCGACCCTGCCTTCTCGTCCGACAAGTTCATCGGCTTCGCCCGCGAGGTGTTCATGACCATCCAGGCCGCCTGGACTGCCAAGGACTGGAAGCCCATCCGCCCCTTCGAGAGCGAGACCCTCTTCAATACGCACAAACAACAACTCGACGAATATATCCGCTTAGGCAAGACCAACGTGGTGGAGAAGATCGGCATCAAGCACTGCTCGCTGCACTCGTTCCAGCAGGACGGCGACAAGGAAGTGCTCGTGGTGTGGCTCAACGCCGTGATGCGTGACTATGTGATCGACGATGCCACCAAGAAGGTGCTCGAGAGCGACCCCAACCGCGACTGGTACATGAAATATGAGATGGTCTTCAACCGCAAGGCTGGTGTTAAGACCGACCCGGGCCGCAAGGGCAACGCCATCACCAACTGCCCCAACTGCGGCGCGCCCACCGAGATCACCTCGTCAGGTCAATGCACCTACTGCGGCAGCGTGGTCACCAACGGCGAACACGATTGGGTCTTGACTGATATACACTCGAGGAGTTAAAAGTTAAGAGTTAAAAGTTAGGAGAAATTTCTAAATTAAATAATTATAAATTCTAAATTAAACAAAAATGGGACTTCTTAAAGCAATCGGCGGTGCCATCGGCGGCACCCTGAAAGATCAATGGTTAGATCTTATCAAATGCGACAACATGGACATGGACACCCTGATGGTGAAACAAACCACCAAGACAGGGCAGATCTCCAAAGGCAGCCGCATCATCGTGGCTCCTGGCCAGGCAGTCGTGATCTACGACAGCGGCGTAGTGCTCGACGCTTCGGCTGAAGAAGGCGTCTACACCTTCGACGAGTCAAGTTCACCCTCCTTCTTCGGCGGTCAGTTCGGCCCCGTCTTCAAGGAGATGTGGCAGCGTTTCACCTACGGTGGTACCCCCGCCAAGGAACAGGCCATCTTCTTCTTCAACATCAAGGAGATCTTGGACAACAAGTTCGGAACTGCAACCCCGATCATGTTCCAAGACTGGAAACACCCGTCCTACACCGAAGACGGTCAGAAAGACGGCACCTTCATGAACATCCGCTGCTACGGTAAATACACCTTCCAGATCGACGACATGGGCGTGTTTATGCGCAACCACGCCGGTACGGGCAACATCATCAAGAAAGACGCCATCACCGAACAGATGCGCAGCGAGGTGATCGCCGCCCTGCAGTCCATCATCAACGAGCTTGGCAGCGGTGCCGAACCCATCGGCGCACTCGAACTGCCCAGCAAGACCCAGAAGATGAAACAAATCATGGACGAGCGCGTGTTCGATGCGCCCATCCGCGCCCGTGGTATCCGTCTGGTGAGCTTCACCATCGAGTCAGTCTCCCTCGACGACGAGAGCAAGGAGTTCCTCCGTCAGTACCAGACTGGTGGTTCAGGCAACCTCGCCAGAGGCAGCATGCTCGGCACCATGCGCGCTGCTGCCGAGAACGAAGGTGGCGCCGGCGCTGGCTTCATGGGCATCGGCATGGCTGGCATGGGCTTCGGCACCGCCGGCAACATGATGGGCAACATGGTTCCTCCGCAACAGCAACAGCCGGTGGACCGTCCGAACCCACAAGGCAATGGCCCTGTTGGAGCACCTGCACCCCAAGGCGTCCCCTGCCCGAAGTGCGGCACGCCCATCACTGGCAAGTTCTGCCCCAACTGCGGCACACCAGCTCCCGCCCCGAAGGCAGCCAAGAAATGCCCGAAGTGCGGCACCGAGACCACGGGCAAGTTCTGCCCTGAGTGCGGCACCCCCATCCCGGCCGACAACGGTCCGAAGCACTGCACCAACTGCGGCGCCGAAGTGACCGGCAAGTTCTGCCCTGAATGCGGAACGCCCGTGGCATAACACGCGGTATTAATACACGTAGAGACGCGCCGTGGCACGTCTCTACGTTTTTATGAGCGAATAACGGGGTTCGAACCCGCGACCCTCAGCTTGGGAAGCTGATGCTCTACCAACTGAGCTACATTCGCAATACGAGTGCAAAAATAAAGAAAAATATTATGCCGATTACAGAAAGAGAAGAAAAAATCATCCGCCAGAGTTTCCAACCTAAATCCTGGAACGACATCAAGACCCACGACTCATGGTCCGTGTTCAAGATCATGGCCGAGTTTGTCGACGGTATGGAGAAAATGTCGAAGATCGGTCCTTGCGTGGCCATCTTCGGATCAGCCCGTACCAAACCAGAAGACAAGTACTATAAGATGACCGAGGACATCGCCCGCGGCATCACAAAGCTCGGTTTCGGTGTCATCACTGGCGGCGGCCCCGGCATCATGGAAGCCGGTAACAAAGGCGCCCAGGAAGCTGGAGGCACCAGCGTGGGACTCGAGATCATCCTGCCCTTCGAAGGCAAATGCAACGACTACGTCGACTTCGACAAGAACATCCGCTTCAACTATTTCTTCGTCCGCAAGAACATCTTCATGCGCTACGCCCAAGGCTACATCGCCATGCCCGGCGGCTTCGGCACCCTCGACGAGATGTCAGAAGCCCTCACCCTCATCCAAACCGAGAAACTGTGCGACTTCCCCGTCGTGCTCGTCGGAAAGGACTACTGGCAAGGGCTTGTCGACTGGTTCCGCAGCACCATGCTCAAAGAAAAGATGATCAAAGAGGAAGACTTCGACATCTTCCATGTGGTCGACACCGCCGAAGAGGCCGTCAAGGTCATCGAAGACTTCTACAAACGCTTCAGTGTGAAACCCAACTTGAATCTCTGATGCAACTTCCCATCCATCTGCTGGATATCGAAGGAGAAGGCTTCCATGTCATGGTCAAAGGCAAGATCAATGGCATGGAAGCTAACTTTATCATCGACACCGGGGCCTCACGCTCTGTGTTCGATCCCACTGTCATCACCCGTTTCGTCGAGAACCCACAATTCAAAAAGAAGCCAGGTATCACCGCCGGCGTGGGGGGCAGCGACCTCGACAGCTCCACCTTCATCATCGACACGCTTACCTTGGGCGACATCGAGATACACGACTACGAAGCCGTCGCCCTCGACCTCGAAAACATCCACGAAACTTACCAGAAACTGAAACTGCCCACCATTGACGGCATCATCGGTAGCGATCTCCTCTACCGCCTCAAAGCCACCCTCAACTACCGCTTGAGGAAAATCCGGCTCACCAAACCACGGTCCAACTCAAAGACCAACAAATAAACACCTTCCGATAAAGCCGACACCTCCAACGTCGCATCCTTTCCACCGACAGACAACTCCATCAGCCGCCGACCATACAAATCGGCGACCATCAACATCTTTATATTTTCCTCTTTTGAGATGATATGGATCTGTGATGTTACCGGATTAGGGAATATCTCTACTTTGTAATCTTCATGACTTTCCGATATTCCCAAGTTATTCACGGCAATCTCAGCGTTGAAAAGCTGCAATCCCCCAGCGAAGTTTCCCACCACTACCTCTAGTTGTCCATCGTCATCGAGATCATTTAAGGTCGCTGCCGAGCGCATACCAAAAGTCGCAGGCATGGCCTCGCACAACTCCGTCCAACGTTCCGGAACCTCCCTAAAGGGGACGTCATCCTCGGCAGAGACACCGTCGAACAAAAACACCTTCCCCGACTCGGAACCTACAGCCAGGAGGGTTTCATCGCCATATTGGAATAATGTTGGAACACTATAACCATAATACGAGGTGTTATAATCCCGAACGTCCACCCCACCCCAATAATCAGTAAGCCTTCCGAAACCGCCTTCCGTTTTCCGTTTTACCTCCCATTCGGTCGGTGAGCCCTTCGGGGTTCCGTTTTCCGTTTTCCGTTTAAAAAACGAGAGTTTTCCCGTGATGTTCCCTACCACCAGATCGACATTGCCATCTCGGTCCACATCATAGAAACACGGTGCCGACCAGGCCTTGTCATAATGCAGGTAATCGCCATCGAGCAAGGTGCCATCGTGATCATAAAGCATCAAACGCCCTTCCGAGGTGCCGACCAGCAACTCCTGTTGGCCGTCAGTATCAAGGTCATAGAAGGCTGGAACCAAACCCGTGTAGCCTCCAAAATCCATCGGAAAATCCTCAACATGGTATACCGGGACCGTGGAAGCACCCACGTTACGGAGCCAATTCAGATGCTCTCCATCGATGCTTCCCATCACGAGGTCAAGCAGCCCGTCGCCGTCCCAGTCCACTACCGTAGGATATGCCCCAATGCCGAATTCAAGCATCTGTTCTTGCAGGAACGACTTGGAATAAAGCTGAAAGTCAGGAGCTTCGTTCGTCCCATGGTTCAGATAAAGCCAGACGCTCTCCTTCCCTACCGAAGCCATCGGGTTGGGGTCAAAGGGCGAGACCAGCAGGTCATCGATCCCATCGTTATTGATATCCGTGAAAAATGGCACCGGCATGGACGGAAGATTCACTGGCGTTGAGAGTGGAAACTGTTCCGTTTGACTGACCATCAAGGCATTCTCGGCATCACCACCATTGACTAACAGGGTCAATCCCGGATAATCCACATCGGCCAGCAGCAAATCGAGTAGCCCATCACCGTTCAAGTCGCGTACGCAGACAGTCGCCCCACGATGACGAAAGTCCTCTCTATCCACTTTAAGACCATAGCCAAACAGACAGGTATCGAGGTACATCACGTTGTCCTCTTCGCTCTCCGCCACACGTCCCCAGCAAAGGTCGGTGCGTTCAAACAACAGTGAGTCGCGATGTCCATAACGTTCAACTGACAGGTTGAGATGCTTCTCGATGAAAGTTCCCATCACCCCGAAAGTCAAGATATCCAGGTCACCATCGCCGTCAAGGTCCACAATGGCTGGATAGTCGGCATCGGTGGCAAGGAGATTCACCTCACCCCAGCCCTGCCACGAAGTCAAGTAGGGACTCACCACCAAAGCAAACTCAGGCTGTCCCGAAGTCGAGACATTACGATACACTTTGATGCCCGCCCAGCCTTTCGAGTAGGTAAAGATGTCCTCTTTGCCGTCACCATTGTAATCGGCAAACACAACCCAACCATTCAATTTTGGAAACGAAGCATCGTATTCCGTGGTATATTCGTAGCGAATCTCCCTTTCAGTCCCTTTATTGAGGTAACAAAGCAGACGATTGCCATGCCTATCGAACACCAGCAGGTCTTTCCGTCCGTCGCCGTCAAGGTCCATCCGCCCGAATTGGCAGGCGTTCAATCCGCCCACCCAAGGGGAGGTGAGAGCTCCTTGAAGCGAGAAAGTGATTACTAGTAGTATGGTTAAAAGAAAATGTTTCATCTTCGGCGTTTCAACTCACAAAAATAATTATTTTTGCAAAGAAAGAAGAAACCGATATGTCAAGAATCTTAATCATCGACGACCAGGATGCCATCCGCCGCGTGTTGCGCGACATTCTGGAAAATGAGAAATACCAAGTAGACGATGCCGCCAATGGCCCTTCTGCGCTGGAAATGATCAAGGAGCAGGAGTACGATGCCATCTTATGCGACATCAAGATGCCCGACATGGACGGCATCGAAGTGCTGGAGCAGGTGAAGGCCATCTGCGACACGCCCATCATCATGATCTCGGGCCACGGCACCATCGACACCGCCGTGGAGGCCATCAAGAAAGGAGCCTTCGATTTTATCCAGAAACCGCCCGACTTGAACCGGCTGCTCATCACCGTGCGCAACGCCCTCGACAAACAGAGCCTCAGCACTGAAAATAAGGCGCTGAAGAAGGCAGTCAGCAAGCAGAACGAGATGGTGGGCACTTCGGCTCCCATGATGGAGGTGCGCGACATGATTGAGAAAGTGGCACCCACCAACGCCCGTGTGCTCATCACTGGTGAAAACGGAACCGGCAAGGAACTGGTGGCCCGCCAGCTGCACGAACTCAGCCCTAGGCGTTACGGTCCCTTCATTGAGGTGAACTGCGCCGCCATCCCTGCAGAACTCATTGAGAGTCAGTTGTTTGGCCATGAAAAAGGATCGTTCACTTCAGCCATCAAACAGAAAAAGGGTGATTTTGAGTTGGCCAGTGGAGGTACGTTGTTCCTGGATGAGATTGGCGACATGAGCCTGGCAGCCCAAGCCAAGGTGTTGCGCGCCCTTCAGGAGAACAAGATCGTGCGTGTAGGCGGCGAGAAGGAGATCCCCGTGGATGTCCGCATCCTCGCAGCCACCAACAAGGACCTTCGCAAGATGATCGACGAAAATGCTTTCCGCGAAGACCTTTACCACCGCTTGAGTGTCATCGTGATTCATGTGCCGCCATTGCGCGAACGCAAGGACGACATCCCGTTGCTGGTCAGCAGTTTCGTGGAGACCATCGCCGCCAACATGGGACAGGCCGTCCCGAAGTTCACCGATGAGGCTTTCGAAGAGCTCAAAAACTACCAGTGGACGGGCAACATCCGCGAGTTGCACAACATCGTGGAACGCCTGGTGATTCTCTGCGGCAACACCATCACCAAGGAGGATGTGATTCATTTCGGAAACCCGCTGAAGTAAGTGGAAAGTGGAGAGTGGAAAGTGGAAAGTTTTCCGTTTTCAACTCTCCACTCTCCACTTTCCACTAAAAAACTCTTGCGGTGGAACGAAATTTGATGTATTTTTGCACCGCTTTTCCAGTTAAAGCCGTGGAAGTAAAAGGAAAACTTTCCGTTTTCCGTTTTCAACTTTCCACTTCAATGGGGGTGACCGGTTTTGACAGCAAGACGAGTCGTCACGGAAGCATGCCGAGCCTCGCAGCGAAGCTCGTAAATCTTAACTGCAAAAAAGTAATTGGCGAAAATAGATACGCTTTCGCTGCCTGATCGAAGTACAGTAGATCACTGGCTTAATCCTTCCACAAGGTGGGGGGACGAAACATCCCGCAGGTGGAGATGCCTGATTCCGGCCTGAGCACGGGGTGCTAATCAATTTCGGGATCGCTCGCTCGGAGCTCCGACGCGCGGGTTAAATCAAGGAGATAAGGTCTGGTTTAGGGCGTCCGTTCCCTTGCCTGGCACGAAAACCAACAGCGGAATAAGCATGTAGAAACCTTGGGGGTTCCTTGTTTGGACGAGGGTTCGACTCCCTCCACTTCCACAAAAAAAGCCGTCAGAACTCTGACGGCTTCTTCTTTTTTATTTCACCCCTCCCCACTTGCCGATGATGTTCTTGCACTGCGTGTAAGTTGAGGGGCAGTTGAACACCTTGTACAATCCACCGCCCGGAGGCATCAAGATCTCCACTTGACGCTGCTCCGTGTCCCAGCCTTTGGCAAGGATGTAGATGTAATAGACCATGCCGTAAGAAGAGTTCCGAGGCATGTTGACCGAAGCGCACATCTCCACCGTGTAGGGCTCAACCGGCGTATAGGCGTTGGAGGCCATGGCACCCTTTAACAAGGCAGCAGGCATGTAACGCTGGATGTAAGGATCGTCAACAGGGCCATACTGCGAAGGGACCAGCTTGGTCCTTAGGATACCTGTAATGCTGCTCACCGTGGTAGGCGCATTGCAAATCAATTGGAAGCAACGCTGACCCAACTGAACATCGCGGGCATACATCTCAATGGCCATGGGAATCATGGCCGCTGTGCCTTGGATGGACTTACCCAGCAAGCCGTTGTAAACTGCCTCAAACTCCTCGTAACTCGAAGGGAAGTTGGTAAACACTACGGAAGCCGTAGGGGTTCCCCGATAGCCACTGTTGTCGACGACTCCATCGTCATTGCGATCCACGCCTTCAAAACCGAAAGCGCCTTTCACGGTATAGACGTGATCGCCATAAGTCATGGTTTTTTCATTAGAAGTATTCATATTTTGATGCATTTTTGAATTTCTTCGCAAATATAACGAAATATTTCTAACTTTGCTTCATTCAATAATTTTAATAAAACCGTTTTATGAAAAGGCTTTTTATCTTTTTGTTTCTCATTAGCTTAGCAATCTCATTAAACGCCCAGTGGGTCAGCCCGGGCGATGGCATCACCTATACCTTGCCCGACTTGGTAGCCGCCACCGAAGGCGTGGTCACCAACGATGGTACCGTATTCACCATCCATCAAGACCTCACCATCTCGCATAGCGACGTGCTGCTCATCGACAACCAAGTCACCCGCATCGATGCTCCCGGCGTGTTGATTACCATCAAAGGATCCTTTAACTGCAGCCACACTGGCGACCGCGTGAAACTCTACGGCACCGAGACCCAACCATTCAGCATGAGGTTCGAAAACGCCAGCAACTGCTTGTTGCGAAAGATGTACCTCTCCGATGGCGCTGGCATCCAACTCATCGAGTCGGAAGTCACCTTCGACGATGTCAAGTTCGTATATTTCACCACTGACTACTGCCACTCCGTGATCGACATCTTCAACTGTGACCCCATCATCAACAACTGCTATTTCATGCTGAACGAAGGCGCCGCCATCAGTTCTCCCGCTAACGGACAAAGCTCACCGCAGATCACTGGCTGCGAACTCGATGCCAACGTCGACGGCCTCAACGTGCCGCAAATCAACCTCGGTCCCGGCGGCGACGACACCATCCGAATCGTCGGCAACAACATCCACGGCACCTGGGCCACCTTCCACACTGGCGGTATCTCCGTAGCCGACCTCATGGGCGTCGGCGACACCAAAGTACTCCTCAAGGACAACATCGTCAAAGACGGCCGCTATGGATACAACCAACAAGGACAAACCATCTCCTCAGTCATCATTAGCAACCAGTTCATCAACAACAACCATGAGGACAACCCCATGAACGGCGGCAGTGGCATCTCCATCTACGGGACCTCCACCAACAACAAAGCCATCCTCCGTAACAACGTGATTACCGGCAACCTGTGGGGGATCACCGCCATCTACCTCCACGACATCGACCTCGGCAACGAGGATGACTGGGGACGCAACGAGATCCATAACAACGGCAACGGCGGCGTCACCTACGACCTCTACAACAACGCTACCTGCGATATCATGGCTGTGGGCAACAATTGGGGCACCACCCAAGAAGCCGAAGTGGAAGACCATATCTTCCATCAAGTGGACGACCCCAGCTTGGGACGGGTCACCTTCATCCCCTTTGTGGGCTATGACCAAATCGAAGAGATCACAGCCTCTGAAATCGACCTTACAAAAGCCGATATTTACACCCTCACCGGCCAGCGCGTCAATTATTCCGAATCGCTGAAACCGGGCGTTTATATTGTCATCACCGAACAAAACGCTAATAAAATTGTTATCCAATAACCCTACTGACGGAGCACCCCGATGGGGTGCAGATAGCTTAACTTTCAACTCTTCAATATTATGTTAAGAAAACTCAGAATCGTTCTCGCCGTCATCATGATCCTGCTGATCACCCTGCTTTTTGTGGGTGTCGGCTACGGCATCAGCTATGAGCTTGGCCACGGCTTCGACCAATGGACGGGATGGGCCGCCAAAATCCAGTTCATTCCGGCCTTGCTCTCCATGCCTTTTGTAATAACAGCCATCATCATCGCCATCACCCTGATCTTTGGCAGAATCTATTGCAGCGTGATTTGTCCGCTGGGCATCATGCAGGACATTTACAGTTGGCTAGGCGGCAAGTTCAAGAAAAACCGGTTCAGCTATGTGAAAGAGCATAAATGGCTGCGCTATACCATTTGTGCCATCTTCGTCGTCTGCCTTATTTTCGGTTTCGTGCCGGTGACCACGCTGCTGGAGCCATACGGTAACTACGGCCGTATCGTCACCAGTTTCTATCTGCGCAACATCACCCTTTCGATCATCGCCTGGGTGGTGATGCTCATCCTCGGTGTGCTGGCCTTCCTCTATGGCAGAGCCTATTGCAACTCGATTTGCCCCGTGGGCACCATCCTAAGTCTCTTCTCGAGATTTGCTGTGTTTCGTGTGCAGCTCGACAAGGACAAATGCAAGCAATGCGGTCTCTGCGAAAAGAATTGTAAGTCACGGGCAATCGATGTTAAAAACGGGAAGATCGACTATTCACGATGCGTGCTTTGCTTCGATTGCACCAACCAATGCAAGTTTGACGCAATGCATTACAAAGGTTGGAAACCTGTTTCAAAAGTTGAAACAGCTACCGAAGAGCCTTCAGCCTCAGGTACTTCCAGCCAAGTGGATCAAGGCCGCCGTTCCTTCCTGGTCGGCGCAGCGCTGGCCACTGGCACGGCAGTGATGGCCCAAGCTGAGATGAAAGTCGATGGCGGACTGGCCGTCATCACCGAGAAACAGGCCCCGAAGCGCGAGACGCCCATCACCCCTCCAGGTTCCGTCTCGGCCCGCCACATGCAACAGTACTGCGTGGCTTGCCAGCTCTGCATCTCTGCTTGTCCCAACCATGTGCTCCGCCCCTCCACCGACCTGATGCGCTTCATGCAACCTACCCTCTCATACGAAGTCGGCTACTGCCGTCCCGAATGCACCCGTTGCAGCCAGGTCTGCCCCACTGGGGCCATCAAGCCGATCACCAAAGAGGAAAAGACCGCCATCCACATGGGTCATGCCGTGTGGGTAAAAGCCAACTGCGTGGTGCTCACCGATGGTGTCAGCTGCGGCAACTGCGCCCGCCACTGTCCCACTGGCGCCATCCAGATGGTGGAATACAACCACAACGGCCAGACCGTGATGATTCCCGCCGTCAACGAGAGCCGCTGCATCGGCTGCGGCGCCTGCGAGAACCTCTGTCCCTCAAGGCCATTCAGCGCCATTTACGTAGAAGGAAACCAAATGCACCATGTAAACTGAAAACGGAACCCCGAAGGGCTCACCGACCGAATGGGAGGTAAAACGGAAAACGGAAAATTGACATGAAAAGACGAGACTTTATAAAGAAAATGGGCGGTGCTGCCGTGGCTACCTCGGTGGTGCTCTCCGCCTGCAAATCGAATAATAACGAACCTGCCATCACTCCCACCGATGTCATCGACGGTCAGGGCGAGATGACCTACCGCACCAACCCCAACAGTGGCGACAAAGTGTCATTGTTAGGCTACGGCATGATGCGTCTCCCCATCGAAGGCGGCGCCGACCTGCGGCAGAACCCCGATGCCCAAGTTGACCAGGAGATGGTGAACGAAGAGATCGACTACGCCCTCGAACACGGCGTCAACTACTTCGACACTTCACCGGTCTATACGCGCGGACGCTCCGAAGGCGTCACTGGCATCGCTCTCTCCAGACATCCTCGCAAAAGTTACTTTATAGCAACAAAACTGTCTAATTTCAGTCCTACAACATGGAGCACCGAGGCTTCAAAGGCCATGTTTGAGAAATCGCTCCAGGAACTGCGCACCGACTATGTCGACTACTTACTGCTCCACAGCATCGGTGGAAGTAGCGACACCATGACCAGCATGGAGATGTTCAACGCCCGTTTCATTGACAACGGCATCCTCGACTGGCTGGTGGAGCAGAAACAAGCTGGGCGCATCCGCAACCTGGGCTTCTCTTTCCACGGTGACGTCAAATTGTTCGACACCATGTTGCAATGGCACGATGAAGGCAAATACCATTGGGACTTCGTACAGATTCAGATGAACTACGCCGATTGGAACTACGCCAATGTCATCGATCCTGACAACGTCAACGCCAATTACCTCTACAATGAATTGTACCGCCGCGGCATCCCCGTGGTCATCATGGAGCCTTTACTCGGCGGGCGGCTGGCCAAACAGCCCGACTTCATCGTGAAACAGATGAAGGAACGGGAGCCGGAGACTCCCGTCGCCCGCTGGGCTTTCCGCTTTGCGGGAACCCCCGAAGGCGTGTTGGTGGTGCTCAGCGGCATGACCTACATGGAACATCTGGTGGAAAACGTGGCCACCTACTCACCATTACGACCCATCACACCAGAAGAACACGAGTTCTTGATGAAGGTCGCCGAAGAGTTTGTGGAACTGAAGACCGTACCCTGCACTGCCTGCAACTACTGCATGCCCTGCCCCTACGGGCTGAACATCCCAGCCATCTTTGCACATTACAACGACTGCATCACCGAAGGCAACATGCCAGCCGGCAACCCCGAAGCACAGGAATACCGCCGCAACCGTCGTGCCTTCCTGTTAGGCTACGATAGCAAGGTGCCTTACGAGCGGCAAGCCAGTCACTGCATCGGCTGCCACCAATGCGAGTCGCACTGCCCACAAAAAATCGCCATCGCCACCGAGATGCAGCGCATCGACGAGTTTGTGGAACACCTGAAACAACAGGGGTGATTACCTCTCCTCTGGGTATTTGGCAAAATAGTTTTCCACCCTGACTTTGAAATCGCTGACCCATGCCCGGATTTCATCCTCAGGTATATATTCTTTCATTTCATCGACCATCCCCTGGGTAAACGAATCCCATTCAATGGAACGCAGATAAGCACGTTGATCCTTGATGTAATAGGCAAGTTGATCTTGGGTTCCATCGAAATTGCTGATGGTCCAGTCATCGTTCTCGAAATGCATTACGATATCGTGGACGTTCCCGAAATACTCCATCTGGACATAGGAGTTCCAGTCGTCCATCGCCATGGCTTCAAGTATGGTCTTGGTATTATCATCTGACCCGTAGCCGTCGTTACCCGTGAGGAAATAATACAACCATTCGTTTTCACCGACCATTCCAAAGTCAACAACCGGCAATGCCCAAGCTTCTTCCAGCAGACTGTAGTATTTTTCTGACATATACGGTTTGATGGAAGGTTTGAATTCATGGTCGGGCACATAGTCAATCAGTTTTTCGGCACTCTTGATGATGTATTCCGTGGTGAATTTCTCAGGATACTGTTCCCGTGGAGTTGCAGGGCGTTTTTCACGTTTGACAGGGCTGCACTGGCACAAGACGAACACGAGCAGCAGCAAAGGCAATACTTTTTTCATGGCTATTTTAAATTGGTTGAACGTACAAAAATAGCAATTCTTCGACACCATTCAAAGAATTTGCGTATTTTTGCCACGCTTTTACAGCGGGACCCGTAGTTTAATGGATAGAATAAAGGATTCCGGTTCCTTCGATCAGGGTTCGATTCCCTGCGGGTTCACCATTTTTAATTGATTATCAATTAGTTAGCTGATTGATTTTTATAAAGTTTCCTACAAACTCTCCTACT
>JAILBC010000016.1 GCA_024681295.1 Bacteroidales bacterium | reverse complement strand
AGTCGTCGTTGATGAGTTCCACCATGCTCTTGCAGTAGTAGAAAGGCTCCAGCACGAAGGTCTTGGGGTTAGCCACCAAAGCTCCGGTGACCACGTCCTTCTGTTCGGGGTCCATGGGTACGTCGGTGAACACCATGTACTGGTCGTCGGCATTGCGCTCGATGAAGTTGCCCAGCAGGCTCTGAGGCACCACGCCGCTCTCGAAGAGCGAGGCGGCCTCATATTCATTATCAAGCAACCCTTGGAAGTCGAGGAACATATCTGGGTCGAGTCCCAGTTTTGTAGCGTTGTCGGAGACGAGTTTGAGGGCCTCGGCCTTGCGTTCTTCCGTCCAGAAGGCATTCCAAGCGGCGATGCGCACTTCTTGCTCTTTCTCGCTGATGAAGAGTTTGGGAATCATGTCGGAATAGCTCTTCACCAGGCCTTCATGTTGCAGTGAATCCAAGATCACCATCAACTTTTCATCGGCTTCCAAAGCCTCATCGAGGTCGGTGGAGACCGTGGCGAAGTAGAGATGCATGAAGCCGTCGTTATTCTTGGTGTTGAAGAGTTTTTCCGCTTCGATTTCTTCAGGGGAATTATAATCGAGATTGCGCAGATCGCTATCGAACTTTACCTTGGGGGAGAAAACAATGCCGATGACCACAATCACAGCGATCAACACCAGGAACCATTTCTTGCGGTCGAAAGGCAAGTTGTTGAGTCTGGATATCCTACGGAAGGTCTTGCTCTTGGGGTCGGCCTTGATGCTTGGCATGAAATGAGGCATGAAGATCAGACCGAAGAGGGTACTCCCAATCAGTGACAGGGAGGCGAACAGCCCGAAGTCGTGGAGCAACTCGCTCTCAGTGAAGAACAGGCTGCTGAAGGCACCCACGGTGGTGAGGCAGCCCAGGAAGACGGGCGTGGATTCGTCGGCGAGCAGTCGCTCGGGATCGCCCACAAAGAAATGGTGGACGAGGAGGTGCAGGCAGTAGCTGATGGCTACGCCTAGCACGATGGCGCCGAGACCCAGCGCCATGAGCGACATGCCGCCCTTGATCCAGTAGATGCAGGCCAAAGAGAATGCGGCACCGTAGACGATGGGAAGTAAGATCCTGGCAAGGAAACCCAAACTGCGGAAGAAGAAACCAAGGAGAATCAGGATAAGTAGTATGGAGATACCCACAGTCACTACAAGGTCGGAGCGAATGCGTCCGGCGTTGGCCACGCTTCCGATGGGGTCACCATGGGCATGGACCTTCACGTCGGGATGGAGTGCCTCGAACTCCTGCTGGGCTTGGGAGAGCATCTTAGCGAACTCACGGGCCGCGCCAGAGTTGAGCGAACGGAACGAAGGGGCCAGGTAGGCGATGGCCACGGTACTGTCGGGACAGAAGAAATGGCCGTCGATGATGTTGTACCCTCCACTGACGCCTTCGAGCAGGTCGCCGATAACAGCGTTTTTCAGATTCAACGGATCGTAGGCGATCATCTGGGTGAGGTCGCCAGTCTCATCGCTCATCATCAGTTCGTAGTCTTCGGCCATCTGTGCCTGCGCTGTGGCGGGCTCCATGGCTTGGATAAACGCTGGATAGGCCGTAGTGTCGACAAACGAGGGGACGTGGTCGAGCACGAACTCCAAAGCGTTGATGGCGGTCTCGGGTTCCATCCGCACTAAGATGTTGGAGATGAGGTGACTCGAGGTGTCCTTCTCAAAAAGCAGGTCGGTGAACTCGTCCATGCATTCGCCCAAAACCTCGGGCTCCAAGGCTTCATCAGCGGAGGTCACTTGCAGGTAGATCTTGTCTTTCAACTCGATGGAGCTAAAGGCCAGCTGGCTCTCGACGCTCGTGGTGGGAAGGAGGGAAGAGATGTCCTCTTCGTATTTCACCTTCAGGCCAAAAAACAGGAAAACCACCGCCGTCACCGCCATGACAAGGTACATCAGGACCTTATGGGAACTGAAAAATCGGAATATCGGTAAAAAAATGCGGTGCATAGGTTTCTATATATAAATAAAGGTGCAAAAATAATAAAATTTTGTATTTTTGCCTTGAAGAATTGAAACTGTTACCCGATGAAAACGATTTCTGTATTTGTAGCCGGCGCCAAAAGCCTTCAGCCGCTGCGGTTAAGGTTAAAGGCCATGGCCAACGACTTGAACAACGAGTTCAAGCAAAAAGGCCTGAATACCTTCGTCAACATGGTGTCCTACGAGAACTTTGGCGATGAACAAAGCGTTTACAACAAGTTCATTGCTGAAGAGGCGGACATGGTTCTGTTCCTGCTCGACGATAGAATAGGAGAGAAGACCGAGGAGGAATACCGCCTCGCCGTGAGCTGCAACGAAAAGAAAGGAAAGCCGGAACACTGTGTGTTTCTGCATGAGTTTGAAGAAAAGACCGCCGACATTGCGCACATCGAGGAAGTGATGCAATCCACCTCGAACCGTTATTACGTGAGCTATGGCAACCCCGACGACCTGGTGGCCAAGGTGAAATCGCGCATCCTCGACTTTGCCGATAAAAAGAAGAGTGGCTTGGTCCCAACTGCGTCAAAGCGTAAAGGACACGGCTGGTTGCTCCTGCTAGGTATTATCGTGGCTTTGCTGGTGGCGGCACGTTTTGCCACCGGCCCCTTGAAAACCAGTTTTGTGTATTTTGATTTTGAATTTCCCAGCAGCCTGGAACAGAATGGAATTAACGACACTTATGTTGAGCAACAATTAATGCTTACGATGAAAGAAGAGCTGTATGAGGCGCAGAAGAAAGTGAATGCTATTTTGAATGATACCGTTCTTGACGTACCTGAGTGGACACTGGCTTTCCCTGAAAAAATCAAGGCGGGCCGTGACAATCGCCTTCGGAAAGCCCTTCGTTCGATGTTTGGCTGCCACGACCTACATGCGGACTTGCATTTTATCGAGTCGGATAATGGAATCACCAACAACCTGTTCATTACCGATTGGAACGATAAGGTGTACAAATATTCTTCAAAAGATGAAGTGGCCACTGCTTTGCGAAAAGACGCGGCATACCTCTCGCTGCCTTATAACCCGGTGGTCTCGGCATTGTATGATTATCATTTTATAGATGAATTGTTGGTGTATAAGATGGTCAGCCCTTGGAAAAATGAGGTGTTTCAGCCAGTCGAACGCGAAGTGATTCTGAAAGAAAATGCACAGAGTGAGCAACCCAATGCATCGGTGGCGCAGCTGCTGCTGGGCAATTACTACGAGTCGGTGGGACTGGAGAACGGATTCGAGAAAGCAAGTCTCGAAAATGCCATCAAATGCTACGCTCCTTTGCTCGACAACCCATATATTGGCAATATGATTAAGGAAAAGACGGAATACCTGAAGTCGACCATTACGGCGTCGGGGACTTCCACGGGCACCAGTCTGGTGACCGAACTGGAAAGCAAAGGTGCCTTTACCACTGGCGACTGCAAACAGCTGATTATCGTGGGCGACGAGAATGTACTTGTGTACAAGGGCAAAAAACGTTATAATGCCACACTTTACGCTTTCGAGAAAGGCCCTGATGGCTCATGGAACCAAGTGTTTGAGCCTTATACTGTCCACCTGGGCGTATACGGTTTTGTGTCGCCAGAGGGGAAAATAGAAGGTGATCTGAAGACTCCTACAGGTTATTATGGCATGCCGTTCGGCTTTGGAAAGAAGAACGACCTGAACACCAAACTCAAGTTCATGGAAGTGGGTCCGAAACATGTGTGGGTGAGTGATAACGAAAGCCCTGAATATAACACCATCGTGGTGGACGAGGACGGCAAATACACCAATAACAAGAACGAGAAGCTATTCCGGAGTGATCATTTGTATGACTACGCCGTTGTGATCGATTATAACATGGAGGCGCGCGTGCCTGGAAAAGGAAGCGCCATCTTCATTCATATCGAACGTGAAGAAAACCACGGCACCGCTGGCTGCGTTTCCATGTCGAGAGAAGAGATTGTCAAGCTGATAGAATGGCTTGACTCCTCAAAGGATCCGCACATCTATTTGACCAAGAAATTGAAATAAGTGTTGGGGAACGGCTCGTTTTTCAACGTGTAATGCCACCATTCTGTGCTGATGGGCTGGAATCCATGGCGCATCATGGCTTTGCGCAGGATGAGCCGATGGTGAAGCTGCTCGGGGGTGCTGGACCGGCTGTAGAAATGGCTCTCGTTGCCGAACCAGTCGAAAACGCTGCCCATGTCGACATCCTTCCCCGTACGCATGTCAACGATGGTGAGGTCGACGGTGGATCCCCTCGAATGGGAACTCTTTCGGGCGATAAAGCCCAACTCGAAAAGCAACGACTTGTCCACCATGGGATAAAAATAAGGCTTCATAAGCGTGTCATTGACGTCGGCTGCCCAGCGTGCAAAGTGGTCGACAGCGCACTGCGGACGGTAGGCGTCGTAAATCTTCAGTCGGTAACCTTGCTTGATCAATTCGTCACTCACGGCACGTAAGCTGTCGGCTGCGCGACGGGTTATCAAGGCCACTGGCGCCTCATAGCCATCGATGCGTGCGCCCACAAAATTGTAGGTGCTATAGTAACGAATCTCGAGGATGACATCGGGTATGGCCTCCGAGAGATTCACAAATGTCGCTGTATCATAATGTTGAGCCTTGGAGTGAGCGCTAATGCCTAACAGAAAGGCGATGATAATTAGGTTGAAAACTCGTTTCATTTTTTGATGAATTGGCTTGCGAAAATAAAAAGAAAATATGTAACTTTGCTAATTTAAATCAAAATGCTACCGATATGAAAAAAACTACCCTCTTTTTGGCCCTCCTGATGTTGTTGGGAGGTACGGCAATGGCCCAGCACCAGGCCAATCCTCAAAAGATTTGGAGAAATATCACGAAACAGCTTCGCGGTGAGAAATGGGAAGATCTTTATCGTCCCACCACCGTTGTATTGGATAATGGAGATGGTATGATTCGCTATTGCTATACTTACGACGAGGATTACCTGCTCACCACTCTCGAAGAACAGGTGATGGATGGCAGCGAATGGACGACCGTCGTAGAAACCACCTACGAGTATGGATTCAACGGAAATGTGATCGAAGTTTTGGCTTGGGATGTCGTGAACGACGAGGGAATCTCGCTCGAGACACTAACTTATGAAGGCCTTATGGTCTCGGAAGACCTGTATCAGGAATGGGATGGCGATGACTGGGCGGATGTTTCAAAAGATGTGTTTAATTATTATGGTGATGGAACCGTCATTATCCTCACCTGGCTCTATCAAAACGGAACCTGGAGCCCCATGTATACTTACACCTTTACGGACAATGGTAACACTACGGAGATGCTCATACAATACATGCAAGGCGGCGCATGGCAAAACCAAGCGCTCCAGACGACCACCTTCAACGAAGAGTACAACATATCGGAGATCCTTACGCAGTATTGGGAAAATAATGTATGGACCAATGGCATTCTGATGAATTACTACTATAATGACGATCTTTATGAGATGATTGTTGAATCTATCTGGGATGGTAAAGGATGGATGGAAAACTCAAGAAGCAGATATACCTATGATGACCACGGCAACGCAGTGACGGGCGAGTTCTTCTGCAAAGAGGGTGGCAATTGGGATCCTTGCTACGGATCGCTTGAGATGGCCTATGATTACAATAATGAAGTCATCGAGTTCACAGGTCTTTCATTCCAAGCCACTTATACCGATTTGACGGGTGTTGAAGAGGGCCTTGAACTGAACAACTTCACCTTCTACCCGAATCCGGTGAACGACGTCCTGACCATTAAGGCCGACGATTTCCAGAAGGCTGAAGTGTATAGCCTGACGGGCGCCAGACTCGCTGAAAGCACTTCGAACCAGGTCGATGTAAGCAACTTGGCAGCGGGCATGTACCTGCTGAAGGTCTATGGCAACGAGACGGGTTGCAAGGCAAGAGTTTTTGTGGTAAGATAAGAGTTAAGAGTTAAAAGTTAAGAGTTATAATGAAACGAGCAAGTTTTTTTAGGAGCTTTTTGATGCTGGCCTTTGTGATGTCAGCGGTAATTGGTTTGGCGCAACCTCCCGGTGGAGGTGGTGGTTTCCCAGGCGGACGTCGTCCCGGTGGAGGCCCTCCTGGAGGCCGTCCCCCGTTCGGAGGTGACCGTCAATGGAACCAGAATGTTCCCAATACCAACGTCAAGCAGAAAAAACGTGTCCGTGAAGGGGATACCTTTGTAGTGACCGGTGTCCTGCGCGATGCCGACACCAAGGAGTTCCTGCCATACGTCAACGTGGCGGTGCTTGACTCGATCGACAACGAGTTCGTGAAAGGCGGCATCACTGGCATGGACGGCGTGTTCGAAATCGCTGGCGTGCCCCAAGGCTCCTTCGTGCTGCGCGTGTCGGCCATCGGCTACGAGAACTTCATGCAGCCCTTCAAGGTGACTAATAACACCAACCTAGGCACACTTCGTATCAAACAAGGTGTTACCAAACTGAACGAGGTGACGGTGACGGCAGAGAAGCCGCTCTACGCTATGGACGGTGAGAAACTGGTGTATAACGTGAGCGAAGACCCCTCCATCCAGACCGGTACCACCGAGGATGCCCTCCAGAACGCCCCCGGCGTGGAAGTCGACGTGGAAGGCAATATCTCACTTCGTGGTGTCTCTAGCGTGGAGATCTGGGTCAACGACAAGCCTTCGAAACTCACCGAGGAAAACCTCAAGACCTACCTCCAGACCCTTCCGGCCAACGCCATCGCGCGTATCGAGACCATCACCAACCCGTCGGCGAAATACGCCACTGAGGCTGAGGCAGTGATCAACATCGTGACCTCGGCGCACATCAAGAGCAACCAGTTCGTGAGCTTCGGCGTGAACGGCTCTACACAACCTTTCGTCTCGCCTTGGATCAGCTACATGTATAAAAAGGAGAAACTGAGCGTCAACCTCTTCGGCTCAGGCCGCTACAGCAACCGTCTCAACACTTCTGACGAATGGGCGGTCAAACGCCAGGACGCTGCCGTGGCGGGCGAATATGACACCACATGGTATAGCACAACGCATCAGGATGATGGCAACCGCCGTATCAGCGGCAACGTCTTCATGAACATCAACTACGAGATCGACTCGATGAGCGACCTCTCTGTCGATGGCGGTGGTTTCTATAACGTTGGCTACAACGACATGCTGCGCTCCCAGCGCCAGACCTACTATTATCTGGATTCCGTGCCTTCGTACTCTATGTTGTATGCCGATACCACCCGGAGCAATACCGACCAGAAGTCGATGTTCGGCCATCTGGGTGTTGATTACACCAAGAAGTTCGACGACAAAGGACATAACCTCCGCATCGGCTTGAACAGCCGTTTCAACAACAATGGCAGCGAACAATGGTACAACCGCTTCTATGATGTCTACACTGACCTTGATGAACACCGTTACCTGCTGACCGACCAGCAAGGCTTAGGCCTTAACCTCGATGCCCGCTACAACCGTCCTTACAGCGAAGAAGGCGAGATGAGTTACGGCTTGCGCGCTGACTATCAAGGCTACGACAACGATTACCAGCGTTACTATTCCACCGATGAAGGCCAAACCTACGACAGTATCGACGTTCTTCGTGCCTATCATTTCAAAGGAGCCAACACCAGCGTCACCGGCGATGTCAACTGGACCCAGCGCTGGGGAGGATTCACCCTGACCACCGGCTTGGGCGTAGGCAACCATCGCATCCAATATGACTATGACAGCGACATGCCTTTCGCTGATGACAGCACCTTGTACTACTGGTCTTTCAATCCCTCTATTCACCTGACCTACCGTACTGAGGACATGCACAACTGGAAGATCAACTACTCGCTGCGCATGTCGCATCCCGATGAGGAGGACATCAGCCTCTTCCGACGTTATGGAGAGAACAGCTATTCGACGGGCAATCCCGACGGGCTGAAGAACGGCTTCACCCACAACATGGAGGCTGGATGGCAGAAGTTCTTCGACCGCTTTGGCAACATTGGGGTAGAGGCCTACGGTCGCCTGAGTACCAACGAGATCAGCTCGCTCACCGACTCGGAGTACGACCAATACCTTGACCGTATTGTGAGTTATTCCGTGCCTTACAACATGGGTACCTCTTGGCGCTACGGCACCTCGCTCAACATGACTTATCGTCCGACAGGCTTCTTCAACGTGCGTTTGTATGCCAACCTTTACAACTACGGCTACCGCATGCAGTATGAACGTGACGGCGTGCTGCAGACCACCGAGAATGACAAATGGTCATGGAGTGTCCGCGTGAACGCCTGGGCCAAGATCTTCGACCAGTACATGTTGACCATGTCGGCCAACTACAACTCGCCGACCATCGGCCTGATGAGCGAGCGCAAGGCCCGTTACTTCCTCAACATGGGCGCTCGTAGCGACTTCTTCAAGCGCAGATTGTCCGTATTCGTCAACGTGCAGGACATCTTCAACTGGGGCGCCAAGATTGGTTCCGGTTCGTCGAACACCAACCCGTACTATCTGAGCGACAACACCAACAAGATGGTGAACAGCCGTTACATTTCAGCCGGTATCACCTTGCGTTTTGGTAAGCTGGAACTTGAGAGGACGGCCAAGGAGGGCGACTCCGAGACGGGAGACAGCCTCGAGTAAGTTCGGGCTGCGAGACCAAGGCGTCGGGCCATGAGCCCATGAAACAAAATAGCCAACTCCACGGAGTTGGCTATTTTTGTGATCCGGTTGGGATTCGAACCCAAGACCCACAGCTTAGAAGGCTGTTGCTCTATCCAGCTGAGCTACCAGACCATCGTTATTGCGGGTGCAAAATTACGCATTTTTTTCGAGTTGTCAAGACCTGAGGCTCATTTTTTCTGCGGGCGCGACTTCTTCACCTGGAGCACGCTGCCCTGAAAGTCCATGTCATCGGTCTCCACAATGGCACGATAGGCCTCTGCGTCATTGGGCATCTCCACAAAACCATAGCACTTGGAGCGTCCGGTCTCATGGTCCATGATGACCTTGCAGTCGCTCACTTCGCCGAATTGCTCGAAGTAAGCACGAAGGTCGGCAGCGGTGGTGCGAAAGGCCAATTTGGCTACAAAAATTTTCATGTTACTTATTTTTAGAGTGTTATGAACTTGCAAAATTAAATTGTTTTTGCATATTTGCAAAAAATTTTAAAAAATTTTTTTATGAGATACGATTTTGACAAAATTGTTGACCGTGCCGATACGAATTGCGTGAAATACGACCTCCGTAAGGCGGTGTTCGGCAACCCCGACGTGCTGCCCATGTGGGTGGCTGACATGGATTTTGAGACCCCCGACTTCGCCAGAGACGCTGTGATGAAACGGGCTTTACACCCAGTTTATGGCTACCATTTCAAGGACGAGCCTTATTTCAAGGCCATTCAAGGTTGGCTGTGGAGGCGTCACCAGTGGGAAGTACCCACAGAGTGGATGTCGTTCGTGCCTGGCGTGGTATGTGGCTTCAATATGGCGGTGCTGGCCTTCACCAAGGAAGGGGATGAGGTCATCATCCAATCTCCGGTGTATCCTCCTTTCCATCATGCCGTTTCAGAGCATGGTAGGAAACTGGTTTATAATAAATTAAAGATAGGTGCTTCAGGCTATGAGATGGACTTCGAATTGCTGGAACAGCAGGCCAAGACGGCTAAGTTGTTGATTTTATGCAATCCTCATAACCCTGTGGGCCGCTGCTGGACCCGCTCCGAGTTGCAGCGTGTAAGTGAGATTTGCCTGCGCAACGACGTGCTGGTCATTTCCGATGAGATCCACTGCGACCTGGTACTGCCAGGTTACAAACATACGCCTTACGCCACTTTGAGCGAGGCTGCCGCTGAGCATTGCATTGTGTTCCATGCCGCTTCGAAGACCTTTAACTTGGCTGGTTTGGCGACCTCGACGGCCATTGTACCCAACAAAGCCTTGCGTGACACTTATGTCCACTATGTGGAGGCGCTTGAAGCCCATTTGGGCAACATTTTTGGCAAAGTGGCGACGCAGGCTTCCATGGAGCATGGGGATGAGTGGCTCTCACAATTGCTCGAATATGTGCAGGGAAATATTGATTATGTTTCTTCTTTCTTGGAAGCCAACCTCCCGAAGGTTAAGTTTTTCAAGCCTCAAGCCACCTACATGATGTGGTTCGACTTCAACGGCTACGGCCTTTCGGAGGAAGAATTATGGCGTAAGATGACCCAGGAAGCCCAGTTAGGTTTCAACCGCGGCTCCGATTTCGGCCAGGATGGTTCGGGCTTCTTCCGGATTAATCTGGCTTGTCCCAGGGCTACCGTTGAGGAGGCGATGAGGAGGCTCAGGTTTTGATACCGATGGAGCACCCCGATGGGGTGCGGATAATAATTGGAATTTCGTTTTCCGGCTACCGATAGAGCACCCCGATGGGGTGCGGATGGTCATGTGATACCTATTGAGCACCCCATCGGGGTGCCATGTCGGTAGAAAACGATCAACCAAACCCTTTGCACCCCATCGGGGTGCCATGTCGGTTTTAAAACAATGATAATTGTTCGTCCGTTTCCCCAGGGCGTTGCCCTTCGAACCCAGGGCGTTGCCCTGGGCTAGAAGAATTTTGCCCCTGCAGGGCGTTTTCCGGAATGATCTTAGGGGCGCCTTCCTCCGAACCAATCATCTTCTCAAAATCCTCCTCGGAAATGATCGGCACCCCTAACGATTCCGCTTTTTTGCGTTTCTCGGGACCCATGTTCTCGCCAGCGAGAACGTAACTGGTCTTGGAGGAAATGGAACTGGCGTTCTTACCGCCGTGGGCTTCGATGGCGGCCTTGATGCCATCACGGGAATAATGGGCGAACACACCGCTCACCACAAAGGTTTTTCCAGCCAACACCTGGGGCTTGTCGGAGGCCTCGGCTTCAGCCTTGGCGAACTGCAATCCAGCGGCCTTCAGACGTTCCACGATATCAAGGTTGATAGGATTCTCAAAGAAAGCCTTCACCGATTGGGCAATGACCTCGCCCACGGTGTTGATGGCACTCAACTCTTCCACAGAAGCGTTCATGATGGAGTCGATGTCATGATATTCCGACACGATGGTCTTGGCCACCACTTCGCCGACATTGCGGATGCCTAGCGCAAACAACACACGCTCAAAAGGCACCGCTTTTGACTTCTCTAGGGCATCAATAATGTTTTGGGCGGTCTTCTCTTTGAAACTAACCTTACGGGTCTTACCAGTTTCAATACCATTCTCATCGAGGATGGGAATCTCTTTGGCCAGTCCAAAAAGCTTGTCGTAGGTAAGGAAATATAGGTCTGCCACGTCTTTGATCAAGCCTTCGTCGTAAAGCAACTCGATCTTGCCTTCACCGAGGCTTTCGATGTTCATGGCCTTGCGGCTGATGAAATGCTCGATACGGCCTTTAACCTGCGGGGGACAGGCTTGAGCATAGGGACAATACCAGGCGGCTTCGCCTTCATGCTGGATCAATGCTGTACCACAAGCAGGACACACTTTTGTAAACTCCACAGGCAGGGCACCCGGCTGGCGTTTGTCGAAATTCACCCCAATAATCTTGGGAATGATCTCACCGCCTTTTACCACGGTAACTGTGTCGCCATAATGGAGATCGAATTGTTTGATAAAATCCTCATTATTTAAAGTGGCGCGTTTCACCGTTGTTCCCGCCAACAGGACAGGGGAGAGGTTAGCCACCGGCGTGATGGTGCCATGCCGCCCAACTTGGAAATCTACACTCAACAGTTCTGTCTCTACTTCTTCTGCTTTGAACTTATAGGCGATGGCCCATTTCGGCGACTTGGCCGTGTAGCCTAGGATTTGTTGCTGCTCGTAGCTATTGACTTTCAGCACGATGCCGTCGATGGCAAAGGGCAGTTCGTGGCGTTTAACGTCCCAATAATCAATAAATTCGAAAATCTCGTCAATGGTTTTGCAAATCGCCATGTAGTTGGATACGTTGAAGCCCCATCGCTTGGCGGCTTGGAGACTCTCGTAGTGTGTTTGGTAGCGCTGCTCGAGGCCGTCCATCATCATGTAATAGCAGTAGTTGTCGAGACGGCGCCGGGCTACCTCCTTGGAATCTTGCAGTTTCAGCGTGCCTGCCGCGGCATTGCGAGGGTTGGCGAAGAGGTCGTCACCAGCCGCCACACGTTGTTCGTTGAGCTTGTCGAAACTCTCAAACGGCATTACAATCTCGCCACGCATCTCAAAAAATGGAGGATAGTCGCCATGCAGCTTCAAAGGAACGGTGTGGATGGTCTTGATATTGGTGGTGACGTCGTCGCCTTGCATGCCATCGCCACGGGTGACCGCGCGGACCAGCATGCCATCTTCATATTGAAGGCTAATGCTCAGTCCGTCGAACTTCAGTTCGCAGCAGAACTCGACCTCATCCTCGACGCTTTTCTTGATACGTGTGATGAAATCCTCAATGTCTTCCTTGCTATAGGAATTCGACAAAGAGAGCATCGGATAGCGGTGCTGTACGCTTTTGAATTCCTTTGTGATGCCTCCGCCGACACGTTGTGTAGGTGATGAAGGCGACAGATATTCTGGATACTCGCGCTCCAAACGGGCCAACTCTTCCAACATCATGTCGAACTCATAGTCGCTGATGGTGGGCTTGGCGAGGATATAGTAATTGTAATTGTGCTGCTCCAGTTCCTCGCTCAAGGCAGCGATCCGTTCGCGAGCCTCCTCTCTGGTCATCATGAAAGGTAGTTACAGAGGTTGACTTTCAGAATGAGCAGCAGCACCCAAACCAACAGGAGGGTGAGGACAAAGCCTATCAGTGTCATTAAGGCGCCTTTGTGGTCGTGTTTAGCAAAGAGCATCAGCAGGATAGCCAGAAACAGGAAGGCACTTTGATACCAAACGCAGACCGAAAGGGCCAGTATGATGCCCGCCATAATGTAAGAGGTGCGGTGAACCTTTTTGTTTTGGTTGGCGCTCAGTAACACCTGCTGACGCAGTACCATATTGGCACCGTAAAGCAGCAGGGGCAGCCCAAGGAAGAAGCTCACGTTGTCAATGATGCCAAACGAAGGCATGATGACGCAGACCACGGGAATCAGGGCAATATTCCAGGCCTTGATCTTGTCGTTGGCCAGCAGGTCACAGATGCGGTAGACCATTGAAACGGTGAACAGCGAGATGGTAGCATAGAAAGCGCGGCTGAGGAACATCATTCCTTGCGACTCCCCAATGCCGATCTTGGTTTTCAGCCATTCCAGAAGGCCTTGGATGAGGCTTGGCTGTTGAATATCATGGTTCGACCCGAAGCCTGGTACAAAGATCACGGCGAGTATTCTCACCGCGATGGCGACCAGCATCAATGAGGTGAAGGGGTGCTTGGCTTTGAATTGTCTGAGTTTTTGCATGAGGTACGCATTTAACGTACAAAGATACGAAATTAATCCTTAAATTTGCCTTTTAAATTGCAAAAATATGTTCTCTTGTCCTATCCAAGTCCGCATGAGCGACCTCGATCCGTTCAACCACGTGAACAATGGGGCGCAGTGCCATTACTTCGACATGGGTCGAAGCCGTTTTTTTGAGTATGCCTTCCAGACCGAAATCGACTGGCTTTCATTTAAATACGTGCTGGTCCACGTCGAGCTAGACTTCAAGGCACCTATCCGTTTTCATGATGATTTGGCTTGTGAGTCGGAGGTTACCGAAGTGGGTAACTCCAGTTTCAAGATGGTCCAACGGCTTGTCGACCATCGAACAGGTGAGGTGAAGACCATTTGCCATTGCGCGGTGGTGTATTTCGACCGCGATGCCAACAAATCGGAACGGATTCCGGATACGGATCGGGAGATGTTGGAAGGCCTGAAAGGCCAGTAATCCAATAGCCCAGGGCAACGCCCTGGGGGAAAGATAACACGAGGAATCCGCACCCCTCGGGGTGCCACAGTGTAGAACAAAACAACAAACTATGAAAAAAATAATCCTTATAGCAGCCCTGGCCCTAGCCTTCACCGGTCTGAGAGCCCAAACCGATGCTGAACTCAACGCCTGGAACGACGTTAACATCTACGAAATCAACAAGGTCTATCCTCGCACCAACGTGATCCCAGTAGGCGAGGAGTGGTCGCAATATCTCAATGGCGACTGGAAATTTTATTGGGTGGACAGCCCCTCAAAAGTCCCGGAAGGCTTCTACAAAACGGACTATGATGTCAGCAATTGGAACACCATCAAAGTGCCAGCTAACTGGGAGTTAAACGGCTATGGTACACCGATTTACGTGAATGTAGACAATGAGTTTCGTCCCAACGATCCGCCTTACGCCCCGACCGTGGACAACCCCGTAGGCTGTTATGTCCAGGAGTTCATCATTCCCCAAAACTGGAAGGACCGACGCGTTTATATCAACTTCGGTGCCGTGAAATCGGCTTACTATCTGTGGATTAACGGTCAGTTTGTGGGTTATACCGAGGATGCCAAAACGAACTCGGAATTTGATATCACCGACTATGTCCACAAGGGCACTAACCGGCTGGCCATGAAGGTCTACCGCTTCTCTAACGGCTCTTACTTCGAGTGCCAAGATTTCTGGCGCCTTAGCGGCATCGAACGTGATGTGATACTCTACTCGAAACATGCTGTCAATGTCTTGGATTATGAAGTACATACGGGATTGGATGAAAACTATCAGAACGGCACGTTTTCCATTGATATCACCATCGACAATCCCACTGGTAAAGAAGTGAAATATGGTGAATTGGTGGTTAAAGTTTATGATGAGGAAAATGAAATACTTAGCTTGAATAAACCATTAAAGGAGTCTATTGGAAAGAACTATCTGGCTTTGGAACATGCCATTTCAGGCATCGAACCCTGGTCGGCTGAACATCCTAAGCTTTATCGTCTGGAAATCAAGATCTTGGATAGGAAAGGGAAGGAGATAGAACGTCTCGAGAACCATATTGGTTTCCGTACTTCAGAGATCAAGGATGGCAAACTCTTGATTAATGGAAAGTATGTTTTAATCAAAGGCGTAAACCGTCACGAACACGATCCATACACGGGTCACGTCATCTCTCACGAGTCGATGGAGAAGGACATCGCCTTGATGAAACAGTTGGGTATCAATACGGTACGCACCTGTCACTATCCTGACGATCCGTATTGGTATGAGCTCTGCGATAAGTATGGCCTTTATGTTTGGGATGAGGCTAACTGTGAGTCGCATGCCCAGGGCTATGGGGAGAAGAGTCTTGCCAAAGACCCGCAATACCGTGACATGATTTGGTCACGCAACCGCAATATGCTGGAACGTGACAAGAACCATCCTTCGGTGATTATGTGGTCAATGGGTAACGAATGCGGCAATGGAGTCAACTTCGAGTATACCTACGATTGGATGAAAAACCGCGACGCCTCACGGCCTGTGACCTACGAACGTGCTATTTATGATCGTAATACGGATGCCATCGGATTGATGTATGCCAGTCCAAAGTACCTGCAACGCTTTGTGGATGAAAGACTTGACAGCCTACGCAGACCCTTCATTATGGTGGAATACTGTCACGCCATGGGCAACAGTATGGGCGGCTTGCAAGATTATTGGGATGTGATTGAAGCTAATGAGCAATTGCAAGGTGGCTGCATCTGGGATTGGGTGGATCAGAGTTTCATCGTTGATCATAACGGAAAATTAGTTAGAAACTCTCCGCTTTCCACTTTCCACTTTCCACTCTCTTATGCAGTCGGCGGTGACTTCGGTCATGCTTACGGGGTAGGTGACGATGATGCCTTCTGTGCCAACGGCGTGGTCTCATCAGATCGCACCCCTCACCACCATGCCGCCGAGGTGAAGAAAGTTTACCAGCCTATAAAGTTCAAACCTATTGATGTGAAAGCAGGTGTGTTTGAAGTAACTAATTGGTATTCATTTACTAATCTATCTTCATTTGAAGTAAGTTATAGGATATATACCAACGAGAAAACCATCCACGAGGAAGTGTTGGAAATGGATTTGAAACCATTTGAAACCAGGCGTTTCAACATTGAGCGCTTCCGGAGCTACGGCGGTCCTGGAGAGGAGTTCTTTGTACGTTTTTCTGTGAAACTCAAAGAAGATCAGCCATTTATGCCTAAAGGGACGGAGATTGCCTATGATTGTTACAAACTGGATTATCCTTCGGAAGAGAAATATGTTAAGGAAAACGAAGGCGAGGTGAAGGTCTATTATACTGAGGATGGAACCCTGACCATCCAAGGTAAAGGCTTCGCTCTCAAATTGGATGAAAGAACGGGATTGTTATCATCTTATACATTTGATGGACAGAAGATTATAACTGATTACTTAAAGCCTAACTTCTGGCGTGCGCCAACGCTCAACGATGAGGTGGATCGCCACGGAAGTCAGGTTTGG
The DNA here is from genome assembly GCA_024681295.1 of Bacteroidales bacterium. Taxonomy (GTDB): domain Bacteria; phylum Bacteroidota; class Bacteroidia; order Bacteroidales; family F082; genus Limimorpha. The sequence goes on along the minus strand of JAILBC010000016.1, from coordinate 777 downwards.
AAGCAAGCTGGACTGGACAATTTGAAGGCGGACAAGTTGGCAACGGAAGTCGAAACGCTCGATGATGGTCGCCTGCAGATTCACCAAGTCATCTATCTGAACGATGCTGCTGAAAACCTCCAAGTCTTTGTGCATCAGTTCTATATCATCTCTGGAGATGGTGAAGTGGCCATAGCTACCCGTGCCGAGATGGTTGGTGATGTCACCTACGTCCCTAAAGTCGGGCTGCAGATGCACCTCCCTAAGGACTTCCAGGAGCTCCAATACTTCGGAAAAGATGCCGAAAACTACCCCGATCGGAATGCTGCAGGTACCTTTGGAATATACAAAAGTAATGCTTTAGATAACTTTGAACAACATGTTGTTCCTCAAGATAATAGCAATCATAGTGATGTTCGTTGGATGGCTGTTGAAAGTCCGAATAATCCCATCGGACTGTTCGTTACCTCTTCGGTGCCTTTCAACTTCAGTATGTATCCTTATTCGGATGAAAACCTGACCAAAGCCCATCGCATTAATCAACTCGGAGAGGCTGATTTCATGACTTTGAATGTGGATGCTTTGCAATCTGGTTTGGGTACGGCGACTTGTGGACCTGACACGGAAGAGAAGTATCTTTTGAAGGAGAAGTATTACGAATATGTGGTCTGCCTGCGGCCCTATCCCGTTGGTAAACAGGATCCTGCTGAATTGTATCACTATGCGTTACCTTCGTTTGAAGAAATCTTTAATACGACCCCTTATACTTATCCTGAGTATGAACGTCACATCATCAAG
>JAILBC010000139.1 GCA_024681295.1 Bacteroidales bacterium | reverse complement strand
AGTTCCTCGCCTTCACCAAAGTACAACTTGTTACCGATACGGATCTTACGGGCCGGGTCCACCAGTACGTCCCAGAGGCGGCTCTCGTGGTTCAACTCACGAAGCAGCAGCACCTCGATTTTGGCACCGGTCTTTTCCTTTTCGCCATATAGACGTGCAGGGAACACTTTTGTATTATTAATAACGAAGACGTCACCGTCTTTGACATATTCCACCAAATCCTTAAACACGCGATGTTCAATGGTTTGCGCTTTGCGGTCGAGCACCATCAGGCGGGCTTCGTCGCGGTTATTGACAGGATAGCTGGCAATCAGCTCAGTGGGCAGATTGAATTTGAATTGAGATAATTTCATTTGTTTCGGATTGATTTCGGCGGCAAAGATACATCAATCACGAAGTTTTGTCAACTTTTTCTTTTAAAATATTGATAATCAGTTGATTAATTTGATATAAAATCGATTATTTGCCTAATTCAAAATCAATAGCTTTTTTCGAAGGTATTCTAAACGAAAACGTCGTTATATCGTTAAAGTTAGTTACAGCTAAGTCACCATTCTGGATGACATCCATCCCAACAATAAGGTCGTAGTCTTCTCCATCAAATTCAGACGCCAACACATTGGTGACAACATCACCTGTAGGAAGTCCGACGTGTATGAGGTAAGTTTTTTTGAACTCAAACCCAGTACTAACTCCTGATATTTCAGACTTTCCAACAGGTATAAGACCTAATGCGTCCACGGCTGCCTTGGAGATCAACGAGGAAGAAGCTCCCGTGTCCCATAGCGAACGGTCAAGTTTTAAACGTCTTACTTTACTACCTCTTTTTAAGTCTGCGGGCGAATAAACGTAACACTCCGTAACAACGTGTCGACAACGAAGGAGAATCGTCGTGTGAAAGCACCCATAGCCTTATTCTTTATAAAGATCAACTCCTCCTATGATTATCTCGCTTTCGGGAACCTCGATGTCAAGTTGGCGGCTTTTCACTTGAGCCACCCCCGAACGTTCGACGCTATTCTCCTGTTTAAGGGTCATGTTACGTTTTTTGATTTGTCTTAATGATTGATTTTCAGGCCCAAAGATAATAGATTTTTTCATACCGTAAATATTTTTCTGTTGTTTTCATCTGCAAAACTAACAAAAATATTTTAATTGATACGGTATTTTCAATTAATTTTCATCTATAGAATTGTTTTCTCTCTTGTATTTTTGATAAGCCTCTCCCGTCACAATGATCTCATTTTTAAGGTCTTCAAGCTGCCAAGCGTCTTCAACTTTAAACTCACCGATACGGGTGCGGCGGAGGGTTTTGAGGCAGGCGCCGTTACCCAACTCACGGCCGAAGTCATGGGCCAGACTGCGGATGTAAGTGCCTTTGCTGCAAGTGACCTCGAAGTCGATCTCGGGAAAACGATCCAGAGAGACTTTAAAATCGGAAATATGGATATCACGGGCTTTCAGCTCAATCTCCTCGTCAGAGCGGGCATAGTCGAAGGCCCGCTTCCCTTTGATTTTAATGGCAGAATACTTGGGCGGATGCTGCTTGATGTCGCCGATGAACTTCAGCCGGGCGGCTTCAATCTGCTCAGGCGTAATGCCCCCTGTCGGGAAGAAGGCATCCGGTTCACTTTCAAGGTCATAGGTAGGCGTGCTTTGACCCAAAATCATGGTACCCGTATAGGTCTTGACCTGGGCCTGAAAATCCTCAATCTGCTTGGTCATCGGACCCGTGCAAAGGATCAAAAGGCCCGTGGCCAAAGGGTCAAGCGTACCCGCGTGACCCACCTTGAGCTTGCGGATGCTGTAGAAACGCTTGAACAGAGCACGGACAAAGTTCACCGTGTCGAACGAAGTCCAGTCGATGGGCTTGTCGACGAGAAAAACAGTACCTTCCTCTACGTAGAACATCAGCAGAAGATGATAGCGACAACGCCAACAATGACACAGTAAACAGCGAACCAGATCAGCTTGCCTTTCTTCACCAGGTTGATCATCCATTTACAGGCGAAGCAGCCCGAGATGAAGGCCGCCAGGAAGCCCACGATGGCGGCGACCGGCGAGAGACCTCCCATGGCTTCACCAAAACCCACTTCGATCATGTCCTTGACGTCGAGCAGGGCCTCACCTAAGATGGGCGGGATGACCATCAGGAAGGAGAACTGAGCCAGCTTTTCCTTTTTGTTGCCGAGCAGCAAGCCTGTGGCGATGGTGGAACCGGAGCGCGACAAACCCGGCATCACGGCACAAGCCTGGGCGATACCGATGATGAAGGCGTGCACTGGTGAGATATTTTCTTTCTGTCTGGGTTTGGCAAAATAAGAGAAGGTCAACAATGCCGCCGTCACCAAAAGCATGATACCCACGATGAGCAGTCCCGAGCCGAACACTTCCTCGATCTTATCCTTGAAGAAGAAGCCCACGATGGCCACCGGAATCATAGAGATCAGGATGTTGACGATATATTTGGTGCCTTCGTTCCATTTGAATTTGAAGAGGTCCTTGAAGAGCCACACAATCTCGCTCCAGAGGATGACCACAGTGCTGAGCACAGTAGCTACATGGAGCAACACGGTGAAAGCGAGGTTCGACTCGCCGTTTTCGAGCCCGAAGAGGGCTTGGCCGATGGCCAGATGACCGCTGCTGCTGACGGGAAGGTACTCCGTCAGACCTTGAATGAGACCTAAGATTAATGCTTGAAGCCAGTTCATGGGAGTGGAAAGTTGAAAGTTGAAAGTGGAAAGTTATTTTTTGCGCCAGAAAATCGCAACGATTTCAACCACGAAACCCAATAAAATCAAGATGGGCGACAGGGTGAGGCGTTGGAAATTAAACATTTTGGGGTTGAACACGTCGGGGTCGGACGAGCCGCCGCCGATCATCAGGATCATGCCCAGGGCGATGAGGGCGACACCCACGAGCACCAGGATGTAGTTCATCTTGGCGAACGGAAGTTTCTTTTCCTCTTCAACCACCTCGGGAGTGTTATTCTTTTGTTTTGCCATAACTTATTGATTATCAATTGTATAACTTATCTAAATCAGCTTTCAAGAATTTATCCAGCGCCGCACGGGTGGAGAACCAAGCCAGCAGCACGCCCAGGATGACGATGCCCACCAAGATGCAGGCGATAACTGTTGTGTCCTGCACCAAAGTCAGGTCGGGCACCCGTTTCGAGACCCAATACAAGATGCCAATCAAGAGCAAATCGGCCAGCAGTCCACCGAAGAAGCCCTGCGAGACCCCTTGTTTGAGGAAGGGTCGGCGGATGAAACTCTCCGTGGCGCCCACCAGCTGCATGCTCCGCACCAGGAAGCGTTTGGAGTAAATCGAGAGACGTATCGTGTTGCGAATCAGCGCGATGGCAATTAGCAGCAAAGCCAAGCTCACAAACATCAGCACAACAGCAATTTTACGAAGGTTTTTGTTGATGAGGTCGACCAACGACTTCTGATAATACACCTCCTTGACGTCGGGATTGTCGAGAATAAGTGTCTCCACTTTGGCGATACTATCGGTGTTGGCGTAGTTGGCGTGGAAACGCACGTCGATGGAAGGCAGCAGCGGGTTCTCCTCGGGACCGAGCCATTCGAGGAAGTCCTCGCCGAGGTCCTCGCTCAGCCGTGAGATGGCCTCGTCCTTGGTGATGTATTCTGTCGACTTCACCGCCGGCATGGCGTCGAGTTCCTTCTGCAGGCGCAGGATGTTGGCCTCCTTCACGTCGCTGTTCATCACGATCTCGAACCCAATGTTCTCCTTCACGTGGTTGGAGAGCTTGCGGGCGTGCATCATGAAGATGGCAAACGCCCCCAGCAGGAAGAGCACCAGCATGATGCTCACCAGCGACACGGCGTAGGAACCGGCGATGCGTCTTCTATTTGCGTTTCTCTCGGACATCTTGAAATAAAATGCAAAGATACGGTTTTTTTCTTACTTTTGTACTCTTAAAAATCTTTACCATGCAAGTCCTGAAATCGAACATCAAGACCGACTCGCCGGAGTTCAAGCAAAATGAGAAGAACTTTCTGGAGCTGATGGCCCAATACCGTGAGGCGATGGCGGCCTCCATGCAGGGCGGCGGCGAGAGTGCCGTGGCCAAGCACAAGAAACGCAACAAGTTGTTGGCCCGTGAACGCATCGACCTGCTCATCGACCCGAACACACCTTTTTTGGAGCTGTCGCCGATGGCGGCCTACGGCACTTACCACGATGATTTTCCGTCGGCGGGTATCGTCACGGGCATCGGTGTCATCCAAGGCCGTGAGGCGGTCATCGTGGCCAACGATGCCACCGTGAAGGGCGGCACCTATATGCAATACACGGTGAAGAAACACCTCCGCGCCCAGGAGATCGCCATGGAAAACCACCTCCCCTGCGTGTATATGGTGGATAGCGGCGGCGCCTTCCTGCCAGAGCAGGACACAGTGTTCCCCGACCGCGACCATTTCGGGCGTTTCTTCTACAATCAGGCTCGAATGTCGGCCATGGGCATCCCCCAGATCGCCATTGTGATGGGCATGTGTACTGCCGGCGGCGCCTACGTACCAGCCATGAGCGATGAGACCATCATCGTGCGCAACCAAGGCACCATCTATCTCGGCGGTCCTCCGTTGGTGAAAGCCGCTACCGGCGAGGTGGTCACGGCTGAAGAACTGGGCGGTGGCGAGATGCACACTTCGGTCTCAGGCGTGGCCGACCACCTGGCCGAAAACGACCAGCACGCCTTGCAGATCTGCCGCAACATCTTCAAAACCCTGGAAAAGT
>JAILBC010000109.1 GCA_024681295.1 Bacteroidales bacterium | reverse complement strand
CACAAAGGCATCGGCGAGGCCAAGGCCGTGAGTATCATGGCCGCCCTTGAACTGGGTCGCCGCTGGAGCGTCACCTCGCCCGAACAACGCAAGTCCATCAGCAACAGCCAGGAAGCCTACGAGAGCTTTTTGCCTCTCATTGACGACCCCACCAAGGAGCATTTCATGGTGGCCTACCTCAACCAAGGCAACAAAATCATCAAAATGGAACGCATCAGCACTGGAGGCATCACTGGGACGCCCGCCGACCCTAAGGTCATCCTCAAGAACGCCTTGCTGAAAGACGCCACCGCACTCGTGCTCTGCCATAACCACCCTTCAGGGGTGGCCAGACCCAGTGGCGAGGACCGTAAAATGACCCATCAGCTCGTCGCCGCTGCAAAAATCTTCGATATCAAAGTGCTCGACCATCTCATTATCGGAGAAAATTCGTATTTTAGCCTCGCCGAAGAAGGCATGATGTAATCACTATGAAAATCGTCACCATCATCGGGGCCAGGCCCCAGATCATCAAGGCCGCCGCACTGAGCCGCGCCATTCAGGAACACTACGCCGACCGCGTGCAAGAAATTATCGTGCATACCGGTCAGCATTACGACGACAACATGTCGCAGGTCTTCTTCGACGAGCTGGGCATCCCCCACCCCGATTATAACCTCCATGTGGGCTCTGCTAGCCATGGCGTGCAGACCGCCCGGATGATCGAAGGCATCGAGCAGATTCTCATGGACGAGAAGCCCGACTGCATCGTTTTATATGGCGATACCAACTCTACTTTGGCCGGTGCCGTGGCTGCCTCCAAGATCCACGTGCCCGTAGTCCACATCGAGGCCGGGCTGCGCTCGTTCAACAAGAGCATGCCCGAGGAGATCAACCGAATTGTGTGCGACCACTGCTCCACCCTACTCTTCAGCCCCACCAAGGCCGGATTCGACAACCTCGCCAGGGAGGGTTTCCCCGTGAATAACGAAGGCCCCTACTCCATCGACAATCCTAAGGTGTTCCATTGCGGCGACATCATGTACGACAATAGCCTGCATTTCTCCAAGGTTGCCGATCATAAATCCATCATTTTAAAGCAATTAGGACTGGAAGACAAGCCTTTCGCGTTGGCCACGCTACATCGCGATAGCAACACCGACCAACCTGAGCGGCTCAACGCCATTTTGGAGGCTTTCAAGGAACTTTCCAAGGAAATCACCATTGTACTGCCCATGCACCCAAGAACGCGCAAAAAAGCGGCGGATTTCCATGCCGACAACGTCATCGTCATCGAGCCCGTGTCGTTTCTGGAGATGATTCAGCTGGAGAAACACGCCCAGATGATTCTCACCGACTCTGGAGGCGTTCAGAAAGAATCGTATTTCTTCCAGAAGCCCTGTGTCATCTTACGTCCTGAAACTGAATGGGTTGAGATTGTCGAGACTGGTGCCGCTACGTTAGCGGACGCAGACTATGGTAAAATCCTGGAAACCAGCCGACATTATCTCCAACAACCACCCGTCAAATTCCCAGAAATCTTCGGCGACGGTCACGCCGCGAAGTTCATTTTGGAACGGATGCTGGATTGCTTGGCCCCGTAGGGGCCGGACAGAGGTAACCAGCCGTTTCAACGGCTGGGGAAAGCGTCCGACACCCTGTCTTTTCGTCCGACAATCTGTCTTTCTCGTCCGATATTTTGTCTTTAAGCCTGTCTATTTATTTGAAAACGAGCTTTTTATCAAAACGTATCGAAAATCAGATTGACGAACTCCAGATAAGCGTCCGTTCCTGCCAAATCCGATAAAGCGTCAGCGAGGGAATGGTAATACCAAGCGATATCTTCCTTGCCGTTAGGGGCGTGGAAGCGTTTCCAGAGTTGGTCACCGATGGTTTTGTAGTCGGCGGCGAGGGCCCGCATGTTCGACAGTTTGTCGCCCATGGCCACCACCTTGCTGTCGTAAGAAGCGTTGGCGAGTTGGGCCAATTGGGCTTCCTTGCGGGTGCGCCAGGGCGCATCGTCGGACAAAGGAGCGGTCTCATGCGCCACCAGATCGGCCACACGGTCGCCGAACTCGGAGCGGATCTCCTCGATGGTCACCGACGTATCCTCCACTGTATCGTGCAGAATGGCGGCCGCAAGCATCTCGGGGTCGTTGGTGATGGTGGCTACGATGCTGGCTGCTTCCATGCAATGGATGATATAGGGATAGCCTTTGCCACGGCGCTCCGTGCCGCTGTGGGCTTGGGTGGCAAAAGCGACAGCCTTGTCAAAGAATTGGGTATCGAGAGGATTATTCATATCTGAGAATCAAGGGATTAGATTGATTTTTTGCGCCTGTTCATAAACGCGTTGGGCGCGCTGGGCGTTATAGCTGTTTTCGCCGTAAATCAGGCTGAACAGTCTTTTCAAACCCGCCTTGCCAAAGCCTTGTTTCAGCACCGCGACGATGCACAGGTTTTGCAAGGCAACGGAATAGGCCACAATGTCGAGACCCGTGCCGGCCAATTGGAGCGATGCCAGCTGGAAGGCTTCGTCTTTGTATTCGTTTTTCAGCCGTTCAATATCGCCGATGGTCTTCATGCCCAACAGATAAAATACCCCATAGTAAAGCATCAAGGAATCTTCATAGAGTTCCGCCTGGTTGATCGAAGCGATCTTCTCCGCCAGCCGATGGAAGGGCTTCAGTTCCAGATAACTGCGGAAGGTATCGCCGTTGAGCGGCACCTCGTTGAAGTTACCCGAGGCCACCAGCGACTGCACGTTGCGGCGGTAGTCGTTGATCTCGCGACGGATACGGCTGAACTGTTCGTCGGCGAGTTCCAGCATCCCTGCCAGGCGGCTCATGTTGCGCTGGTACTCCACCGGAATTTCGACCTCGCTCTTGTAGCCCATGTCGTGATACATGTTGGCCCACACATGCTGCAAGGTGCTTCGCATCTGCAGTTCAAAGCGAATCTGGTTCAGCTCGGGCATGTTCGGATCCTTGTAAAGTGCTTCAGGAATGCGGCAGACGTAGTGCAGCGAAAGATAGCCAAAGCGGTCGGTCTCCAGCATCTTGCGCTTGTCAACCGAGTTCTCCCAGTCAATGTCGAAAAGTTTCTCCACCAAGGCCGAGATAAGGTCCACCTCGTCGCTGTAGAAGGTGATGATGCGGGCACCGAGGATGTCGGTGATGTCGTCGAGCGTATGGTATTTGTAGCCTTTGAGTTCAAGCTTTCCCGAAAGGCTCTTCTCTGTCTTGACTCGAGCTTCGAGGCCAGAAACCACAATATTGTTCTCGTCGAGACAACGACGGAGTTGTTCCAGGACAACTGTCTTCAGCTGTTCGAAAACTGGCAGTTTTGCTTGATACTCTTCGAGTATCATTTCGCTGTGAAGATCTAGCCTCATAGGATGGTGATGATGTTAGAAAACCCAGTGATATCGAACACTTCCTTCACTTGGGGATTCATCCTTCGCAGCACCATTTTACCGCCCCGGGCGTTGACGCTTTTCTGAAGCAAGAGGAAGATTCGCAATCCTTGCGATGAGGTATAGGACATCTCGCTGCAATCGATTTCGATATCCGGATGTTCGCCTTCCATCAGCGGAGCGATGTCCTGTTGAAATTGATCGGCGTTGGTGGTGTCGATTCGACCTTTCAGGACCACCAGGGTCTTCCCCATTTCATTATTAATAATAATATCCATATATTTATATTAATTTTTTCATTGTAAGCACATTGTTTCCATCTTCGTAGCGGTAGTCGATGCTATCCATTAAATTTTTGCAAAGGAAGATTCCCAGACCACCGACTTGGCGTTCTTCGGCTGACGAGGTGGTGTCGGGATCGGGTTGTTCGAGGGGATTGAACGGCACGCCCGCATCGCGGAGTTCAACGGTGAGGACCAGTGCGTCGTGGTCCAGGCTCGTGCCCACCTCAAGCCAACCAATGCCGCCATCGTAGGCATAGCGCACTACATTTTCAACAGCTTCTTCGATGGAGAGGCGCAACTTGAAGCGCAGTTCCTCGTCGGCGGGCATATCGGGCGAGGCCATCAAGAACTCAATGATCTCGATGCTTTTGTCTTTAATCGGATTGAAACGTCTTTTAGTCATAATATTATTAGGGTCAAATTTCAAACTCATAATGGCAATGTCATCGTTCTGGGGATTGTCACCGACGAAGTGCTTCACCGTTTGATAAAGGCTATCCACCACCTCTTTATCATGGATGGTGGCATTCTCCTGTGCTATTGCCTGGGCCCATGACATCAGGCGGTCGTCGCCAAATTGGTTCAGGCTGGCCTGTTCGGCCTCCGTCACGCCGTCGGTATAGGCGATGAGACGCGTTCCGGGTTTCAGTTCCAGGCTTTCGCCCTCGTAATGGAAGTCGCCCAACAGGCCGATGGCGATGTTCGGCTTGGCTTTCAGGAAATGGGGGTCTCCTTCGGGAGGAATCACCACGATGGGATTGTGACCTGCGTTGCAGTATTCCAGATGGCCAGACCTGATATCGAGGCGGGCGACGAAGAGTGTGACGAACATGCCGTGGCTGTTGGCTTCGCTGACGCTGTTGTTGATGCGTTCCAGCATGGTATTGATGGGCAGGCCAAGACCAGCCACGAATCGCATGATCACGCTGGTGAGGGCCATCATGAGCGAGGCTGGGACGCCTTTTCCTGACACGTCGCCAATGGCGAAATACAGCTTGCCATCTTTAAGTGAGAAGTCGTAGAAGTCACCGCCCACCTCTTTGGCAGGGCATAGCATCGCGTAGAGCTGATTAGGGAACTTGGTGTTCAGCATACCCATCTGGATGGCGCGGGCCACATTGAGTTCCGACTCCATCCTTTCGTTGGCGGTCACGGTCGTTTCCAACTCATCGGTGACGGGACGCGTCTTGGTCTTGATCACGTGACGGCAAACGAAGAAAATCACCACGAGCCCGATGAACCCTACAAACATCAGGCTAAGATACATCCTCGAGGCATGTTCCAAAGATTCTTGCGAGAGCTGAGTGGCTTCGTCTGTCACCAACTGGTAAAAAATGACCGCAATGATGATCAATGCCGCAAGATAGATGATGGAGACAATTCCAATGATGCTCCAGCTAAGTTTGTTGGCAAATGAGTTTTTACCCATAATAAAAGGTTATTAAAGGACAAATATACAAATTGTTAACAAATGACAAGGTTTTTTCAATTTTTGTTTTTTCAACTGCAAAATTTCCAGAAATTGCATGTAGGGCAACCTAAGTTGCACGAAACATGATGTCCGATAATTCGTCTATTATCCATCCGACGCATAGTCGCACACCCGATATCTTGTCGAATTATCCGATATTTTAATGTTCTAGCCAATATTAGTTCTGATGCCTTTTGTCTTTTTACCCTACTATTCGTCAAGAACTATCCGTCCATTTGTCTTTACCTCTTAGGCCTCTGTTAAGGGTAATCTTTCATAGTTTAGCATATTCTTGAAGAATCCAACGTTTCAGAAGCGGATCTTGGATTTGAATCGTCTTTCCCGAAACGTCAATGATGTCACGATTCAGCAGGGCATTTTTGATGATGCGGATGTTGCCACTGGTACCCAAACGATATCGTTGAAGGGTCTCGGTAGAAGAAAAGGTCTTTACCCCATCACAAACTGCACACAGAAAACTCCTCTGTTTCTCGGTGAGCGTGTCCATAAGGTTGACA
>JAILBC010000048.1 GCA_024681295.1 Bacteroidales bacterium | reverse complement strand
AATCCAGAGGATGAATGTTTTCCTTCGGCACTTTTGAATCTTCCTCCAGAACAGGAATTACTGGGTATCAATATTGACGAAATGGGCCGTGATGCCGCTGCCGTGAAGGTTGTAGCACAGATGTTTGGGTTGAAGTTTGATGCATTATGGCAGCGTTATGAGCGTGAGCAACGGAGACGACGTTTTTTCATCATCGCAGCGGTGTTGCTGTTGGCTTTGGCAGGCATTGTCGTTGCATTAGTTTTCTCTCGCCAAAACAAGAAGATTACAGGGCAGAACGAGAGGATTACCAAACAGAACGAGAGGATTACCAAACAAAATGAGGAGATAGTTAAGCAAAGCGAGGATATCCTTAAGAAGAATGAACGTCTGGTAAACGATTCCGTAATTATGGCGGCGCAAATGGATAGTATAGTTAGACGTGATGCCTTAATCAATCTTCAGAGAGATTCTATTTTTCAAGTAAATAATCGTATAATACAAAAGAACAACATAATTATAAATCAAAATAATAATATTAAGGTTATTAATGATTCAATTAAAGCTATAAATGTTTCAATTAGGATTATTAATGACTCATTAAATATAACAAATAAAGAACTAGTTCGAAGTCAAGAGGAATTAAAGAAGGAAGTGTTTAACTACAAACTTCAAAAAGCGAGTACGTTTTTGTCTGAAAATAAACCAATTTCTGCATTCTGTATTTTGAGAGGACTTGGGGATTATTCTGATTTATTGTATGATTCGGACAAACAAACATATGTTTTGTTGTACAGGGAGGCCATTCGAAAAATAGATAGAATTCCTTTGTCTTTATTCCAAATAGATAGCTTTGATAGTGCATTTTCTGATGAAGTTCGGGAAGAAAACGAGGAGGTTATGAGTCCAGATTCAACCATAATGGCATTTTTTGAAGAGGAAGATGATGAACTTGTTGTTGTTAATGCTAATAATAGAGAGTCTGTTATTTACCAAAAAACAGCGCCAGCCGGAGTTGGTTATTTTTCTTCATGGTATTATGGTGGTGTATTGGAGATTAGTTCGGACAATAGGTATATATTATCCTATGGATTTTCAAGAACCGATAGCTACTTGACGCTTGTAGATACCAAAACTGATAAATTATGGGTTTTGTCGGAAAGCTCAAATTATGATAATATTATTTCTTCAGAACAATATGGTTCTGCAACCTTTAGTCCCGATGGAAAAGATTTAATGCTTTTTGGTTCTTTGGGAATAAAGATAATCCAATTGTCAGATATGACTACAAAATACTTGTTTAAAGATTCTAAGTTAGACTGCAAATATGGTGGTAGTAACAAGGAAATAATAACAGGACTTAGATATGAAACAGATGCCTATTATTGGGAGATAGGAGAAAAAAGGCCTTCGATTATTCAGTTCAAAGAAGAGTCTCCAATTTGGCATGCTATAATATCACCTGACACCAAGTATTTGGCTTTGGCTACGGAAAAAGGTGTTCAGATTTGGGATATTGATAAACGTCGAAAAACGTATTCGGAGAAAAAGGAGGCCCCGGTTCATAGAGTGTTGTATAGTCACGATGGAACAAGAATTGCTGTCGATGGAGAACTAATAATGTGTTTAAATGGTCAGACGATTGTTGAGTTAGACCCCGTTGTGTATTCCCATTGTGAAGCCGATCGATATATTCTTGACATGGCATTCAGCCCTGACGATAGTTTTCTTTGCGTGTGGCAAGAAGGCGATGGTTGCGCAATTTTTTCTGGGCAAGATGGAAAATGTATTGGTAGAATTTCTGGCGATGGACTTTCCTTTTTAGAAAATAATATGGTGATCTGCGATGATAAAATATATTTGGTCTCGATGGAAGGACTTCAATTTGTTGAAAAAGTACCTGTAAAACTACAATCCTACCAAGTAGGGTGGGAGAATTATCGTAAAACAACCCTTGGGGAGGACGATGAATTAATCATTATTGATGTTAATAATGATTCTTCTTATGTGATGATTACATATCCAGATTGCCAAGTTGATTTAATAAAAAAAGATGGTTTTCGAGAATGGATGATTCCTGATAAAGATTGGATAATTGATAAATAAGCATTCACTGTTGTATATTACATATCTGCCATGAATACTCCTTTCATATTCGGAAAAACAGTGAACGGCAAAGCTTTAAAGAAACCGAGATGGAAATGATGGGCATGAGCACGCATCTATTGGTCGGGGCAAGACGGAATTAGTTTTTCGGGAAAAGTTTTCCAAAAATTGAAACATTTCCTATCTTTGTGGCACTTAACAACAAAACAAAACGCCATGAAAAGATTTTTTATATTGTTAATGTTTTTGCTCCTGATGGGAAGCACCTTCGCTCAAGTTCTTGTTAACGAGACTTTTGAAAATGGAAATACGGTGGGTCAGGCCCCCGTGGGCTGGATTTGCCCAGACAACGGTTGGAAGGCTGGTATTACCATCCCCGACGATAACGAGGCCCGTGGCAGAAAACCACACACGGGCGAATGGTACATGTATGCCACCTATAACACCGACGTGTGGATCTACAAGGAGATCAACGTGACCGCAGGCAACTATTACCGCGTGTCGTTCTGGTATGCCACATGGCATGTCGACCACTTCGATCTGGAAGTGAAAGCCGGCACCAGCGCCAGCCCCTCGGCAATGAACATCACCGTGGTTCCTCAGTTCCAAGTCGCAAACGAGGAATTCGAACAGGCCTCGGGAGTCTTCCAAGCTACCAACACAGGCTCCTGCTTCGTGGGCTTCCACAGCACGGCCACCAACTCGCCATGGTATCTCTCGATTGACGATGTCATCATCGAACATACTGCGCAATACTATTTCGATGTGGAACAACTCACCGCCGATACCTCGGTCTACTTCGGCGAACCGGCCTACCTCCGCTTCCGCCTCAGCAACACCGGTGAACAGTCGGATAGCTATCAGTTTTCCAGCACAGGCTCCCTGCCAGTGGTATTTTACCAAAACGGCGCCCAAGTGAATCAAGTCAGCGTGCCTTATAATAGTGCCGTGGAACTCGTGGCCAAGACCACATTACCGATGAACCTGACCAACAACCAGGAACTGCATGTCACCTTTGACGTGTCGTCGTCGAATTCTAGCCTGACCAATAGCGCCGACTACAAAATCACCGCCTTGGAACCCGTCACTACCTACCCGCTGATGGAAGGCTTTGAGAACGACTTCGTTCCTTTCGGCTGGCAGAACAACATCCTGAGTGGTAACTACTCCTACGACCGCATCACCCAAGGATCCACCCCAACTGCCATGCCCCATGAGGGGAGCCAGTATATGGCGCGCTTCTACACCTACACCAACGCTGAAGGCAACGCCGCCGACTTGGTGTCACCGAAACTCTCACTCAACGCCACTGACAATATGGTGACCTTCTGGGTGTTCCGCAATAGCAACCACAACATCAACCGCCCCGACCGTTTCAATGTGTATTACAATACCGTGCCTAAGTCGGAGGGAGGTCAACTGCTTGGCACCATACACCGTTGCACCTTCATGGAACCTGTGGTGGCCGACGAGGACGACTGGTACGAATACTCCTTCACCTTCGACAGCCCGACAGGCTACGGATTTGTCATCTTCGAGGCTGTCAGCGGCTACGGATGGAACCTCTACCTCGACGATATCACCATCAACACCACGAATATCGACAATGTTCCTCCGGCGTTGATCTCCGTTAATGGGAACCAAGAGTATGCCGATACCGAGATGAACCTCAGACTGCGTGCCTACGACGCCACGGGGATGCCTTCGACCCTCAATGCCGTCTATACCATCGATGGTACCAGCCATAACCTGACCTTCAACCAGATGAAAGGTAACTACGACTACGTTGCATCTATTCCTGCCCAGCCCAACCATACCACGGGCTCATTGGTGGTGACTCTCGTCGACGACCTCGGCAACAGTGCCGATACCGACCCTATCGCCTTGCATTGGGACTACCAACGCCCGCTGCTGTTCGAGACCTTTGATGAATGTGACGTGATGTCGCTTCCCGAAGGCTGGACCCGCGATGGCAACCCCACCTGGTTCGATTGGTATGTGGAAGGCACCGTGTATTACACCGACTATTACTATAACGACTTTGTTGTGACGCCGCATAGCGGCAACCGCCAAGCCGTACTAGAATGGGACGACACCGAAGAGCCGATGGCCCAAGACCAGACCTTGATTTCACCGGTGATCCCCATCACCGAACCAACCGTGCTCACCTTCTGGACCTGGGCACAATACGGCACCGATGGCTATGACCATTTCGTGGTTAGGATCTATGACTGCTACGAAGGCACTTGGGCGGACAAATGGGATGTGGCCGACATGCCCAGCGGACAAATTAACGCCTATCAGGAACCGATTTCCATCAACTTGGATTCATATATCGGACACAACATCAAGATTGGCTTCCGCGGCTACAATGCTTATGGGGAAATGCTTGCATTCGACTGGTTTATTGATGACGTGAAAGTGATCATCACGGATACCTTGACGGGCCCGACCAGCATCGCCGAAACAGTTTCTGACGTGCAACTCTTCCCGAATCCCGTGAAAGACCAACTTCACATTGAATCCAAGGCCAAGATTCGCCAGATGGAGATGATGTCTGCCAATGGCTCGATGGTCGAGAACCGCAAGATTGATGATTATGCCATCGACTGCCGCCTCGAAGGCTATTCCAAGGGCGTTTACTTCATCCGCCTTATCACCGACGAGGGCGTGATTACTAAGAAGATTGTGTTAGAATAATTAATAAAAATATAGCATGAAACGATATGTTTTATTACTGGCTGTTTTCGGATGGTCTTTGGTTTCCAATGCTGCTCCGGTGAGCCGTAATGAGGCCTCCGCTCTCGCGGCGTCGTTCTTGAACCAGCGTTCGGTAACCGAGGTGCAAACTCCATTCGAACAGTTTTATATCTTCAATGGTGATGGGTGTTTTGTCATCATCGCCGCTGATGACTGTGTGCAACCCGTTTTGGGTTATGCGAAGGACAGACCCTTCGTGCTTGACGAAAAAGCGCTCAACACGATGGATTGGCTTGAACTTTACGAAACGGAGATTAATGACATGAAGCAATCCACGGCAGCGGTGGCGGCAACGGTGGCCGAAGCTTGGACCTCGCTTAGAAGAGGGGAGGGGTTGCCCTTGCGCAACCGTACCGAGGTGTTACCGATGGTAAAGACCCAATGGGGACAGCGTGAACCGTTCAACTTGCAATGTCCTCCGGATTGTGTCACAGGTTGTACGGCTACAGCGGTCGCTCAGATTATGCGTTACTGGGAATATCCCAACCATGGCATTGGGTCGCATTCCTATTATCATCCTACATACGGTAACCAAAGTGTTAACTTCGGAGCGGCAACCTATGATTGGGATCACATGCCCGTGTCACCTACCTCTGCAAGCCCGACCGTCGAATGCAATGCTGTGGCCACCCTGTTGCGGCATGTTGGCGTGTCGGTCAACATGAATTATAGTCCCAGTGGAAGTTCGGCGACCTACGACCATGTGCTGGAGGCTCTTCCATCTTATTTCGGCTATGCCCCAACGTTGTCGGCCGAGTTCCAACGGAATTATTCCAATGATGGCTGGAAAGCGCTCCTGCGGAGTGAACTTGACGCTGGCCGACCCATGTGGTATGCCGGACAGACCAGCAAGGATGCCCATGCTTTTTTGTGCGACGGGTATGATGCCTTCGACTGTTTCCATATGAACTGGGGATGGTCTGGGAAGTGTGACGGCTACTATGCCATCGGGATGCTCAATCCCTCTTATTCGGGACCTTTCAATGCTCTCAATTATGCCATCATAGGTATTCAGCCCGCCTCGTACCAACTGTCTGCTCCCGAGAATTTCTTGGCATACGCGAGTGTCAATAGTGTATCCCTTTCATGGAATGCTGTGTCTGGCGCTTCCTCATATAAAGTTTACCGTGATGGGTTGCTGCTAGAACCCGAGGTGAGTGATGCCAACTATGTCGATTCACATCCTTTTTTTGGCATCCACTCATACTATGTGAAAGCAGTCAATGCTGCCGGTGACCGATCTCCGCGTTCCAATGAAATGACGGTTGATGTGGCGTTTAACGCTCCCGCTCCCGAAAGCATAAGGATGGAGACCTCAGGCGAAAAGGCGACGCTTTCGTGGAATATGCCTTTTGACCATCATGAGACATTGGAATATGGTGATGATAACATGTATGGCGATTTGGGTTACAATGGAGCCTACGATACTTACTGGGGGCAACGGTACCCTATCTCCTTGATCGCTGACATGGCTGGTATGACAATCATAAATGTAAGTACTTATTTGTATCACGACGGAGACTACACGTTGTACCTCGGTAAAGGCAAAGAAGGTTCAGTATCCGAAGTTTTGTTCCAAAAGACCTTTTCGGTGACAGGCGAGGGCTGGGTTGACATCGTATTGGATAATCCCTTGCCTCTCCCCACACCATCCGACAACTCAAGTGACCTTTGGGTGCTGTTGAGCGCGCCAAGTTCTATTAATTATCCAGCCACTTATTGCCGGTATGAGGGTCCAGGCCTCGCGGATGCCACGTACTTCGGAAATGGAATCGACAGAATCTATTCATATTCGTCATATTCGTCTTTTGGCTTATCTTGGATGATCAAAGTGGTTTTGGCTGATGATGCTTTTACTTATTCGGTGTCACGTGACGGAACACTTCTGGCAACAGGATTGACGGAAAGGTCGTTTACTGACACGAATCTCACATCGGGTACTTATCTCTACCAAGTTTGGGCGGCACTCAATGGGTCCGATTCCGAGCTCCAAGCTTCATATGCCGCTGATTTGGCGACCATCGAGATCACTGTGAGCGACCCTGAGAATGGAACTGTGGAGGGTGGAGGCTTGGCTGAAATAGGCAAGTATTGTTTACTGAGGGCTGTCCCCAAGTCCGGTTGTGCGTTTCATTTTTGGAAGGAGAACGACGTGGTGGTCAGCACCGATGCCCAATATTCGTTCCTCGTCACGGATGATCGACGGTTGACGGCCTGTTTTTCAGGGGTCGGTGTGGATGAACTCGATGAGCTCTTAACGGTGTATCGAATCGAGATATTCACTCTTGAAGGGGTGAAGTTGGAAACACTTGTGGGTGGAGACCTTGATTGGAAGCATCGCCTCGAAAGCTATGCCAAAGGCGTTTATTTGGTGCTGATGACCACAGATAAAGGTGTGATTACGAAGAAAGTCGTTCGTTGATCATGGAAAGATTTCTCAACCGTGTTGCATCAGCTGTAGAACAAGGCTCCTTGGTGAAGATGACGCTGAGCAAGCCCGCCGACAAACACGACGAGCTGCGGAACATCTATATCAAACCTGTCCTGATTAAAGAGAAACGCTTGTTTGCGTTCACGTATCATTACGAACGCCGTGACGAGGTGAAGAACTACGATGCCGAGCAGATGCTCGACACGCTGAAAGAACTCATCCCGAACCGTTTTATGAATGCGGTGCTTTTCACGGTGAGTGAAGATGTGACGCTGCTGGTTTCCAGCAAAGGCAAGGCGACGGTTCAGACCAAAAAGGTTCAGGAATGCCGCGTACAGAACCTTGAACACGATAAGCAAAAGAACCGTCTCATCAATCCGGCGAATCCTTGGTGGTATCAACTTGGTTTGACAACCCGTGAAGGGAAGATTACCGCCGACATGCAGCACAAATTCAAGCAGATCTACAAGTACGCTGAGATTGTCGAGAGCCTTGTCAAGCCAATGAAGTTCGACGGTACGGTGCACATTGCCGACATGGGGGCAGGGAAGGGGTATCTCACCTTTGCCCTGCATGAGCTACTCACCCAACGTATGAACCTTGATGTCGATATCAAAGGCGTGGAGATCCGTCCTGATCTGGTGTTGAAGATTAATGAAATCATCAAAACCTCAGGTTTGAAAGGACTGGAGTTTGTGGAAAGCAGTATTGAGGCTTACCATCCTGAAAAGCTGGATGTGCTGATTGCTCTTCACGCCTGTAATACAGCCACTGACGATGCCATCGCCTCGGGTATCAGGGCAGGGGCGGAGTTGATCGTGTGCGCTCCGTGCTGCCATAAACAGATCCGTCAGGAGATGGAGCGCTCGGGAATGACCGATGCCATTACCCGTTACGGCATCTTCATGGAACGCCAGGCCGTGATGATTACCGACACCATCCGGGCCTTGATGATGGAATACTACGGCTACAAGACCCAGGTGATGGAGTTCATCGAGATGGAGCACACCCCGAAGAATGTGCTGCTGGTGGGGCAAAAAACCGACAAAGAACCTAATAGACTGATAATTAGCAAGACTATCAGCGACCTGAAACGTCGTTATGGCATTCAGAATCATTACCTTGAGACCATCTTGTAAAATTATTATTAAAGAAGTGTTTTTTATCCAAAGATTATTCGTATCTTTGCTTCCAGACAACTAATCTAAAAAAATACGATAAAATCATGCAAAACATTGATTGGGCAAATTTAACGTTTGGTTACTATCCAACGAATTACAACGTCCGCTGCTATTTCCGCAACGGTCAGTGGGGTGAGCTCGAAATCAGCTCCGACACCAGCATCAACATCCACATGGCTGCCACCTGCCTGCATTACGGTCAGGAAGCCTTCGAAGGCATGAAAGCCTTCCGTGGCAAGGACGGCAAGGTGCGTGTTTTCCGCTGGGACGAGAACTGCAAGCGCTTACAGCGTTCCGCTCAGGGCATCATGATGGCCGAAGTACCGGATGAGCTGTTCAAGGAAGCTGTCGAGAAGGTCATCCGCCTCAATGCCGACTTCATCCCGCCATACGAGACTGGTGCTTCGTTGTACCTCCGTCCGCTGCTTATCGGCACTGGCGCCCGTGTGGGTGTGAAACCTGCTGACGAATACCTGTTCATGATCTTCGTTACTCCCGTGGGTCCTTACTTCAAAGGCGGCTTCATGGCCAACCCCTACGTCATCACCCGCAAGTACGACCGTGCCGCCCCGCTGGGCACCGGTACTTACAAGGTCGGTGGCAACTATGCTGCTTCGCTGCGCCCGCACGTTGAGGCCTGCCATGGTGGACAGTATGCCTGCGAGTTCTATCTCGACGCCAAGGAAAAGAAGTATATCGACGAAGCCGGCGCTGCCAACTTCTTCGGTATCAAGAACGACACCTATATCACTCCTCAGTCCACCTCCATCCTGCCTTCCATCACCAACAAGAGCTTGATGCAGCTGGCTGAGACCATCGGCATGAAGGTGGAACGCCGCCCCATTGCTGAAGAAGAACTGGCTACCTTCGAGGAAGCTGGTGCCTGCGGTACCGCTGCCGTGATCAGCCCGATCTCGCGCATCGACGATCCCGAAAACGGCAAGTCGTACACCTTTGGCGACGGCAAGCCTGGTCCTTGGAGCCTGAAGCTTTACAACAAACTCCGTGGCATCCAGTACGGTACCGAACCCGATGAGTTCGGCTGGACCTGGGTGATAGAGGGACTCTAATTTACGAGGTTTAGTCTTTGAAAAAAATGCGCCATATTGTGGCGCATTTTTTTTATTTTGTTTATTTTTGTAGCGAAAATGGTGAAATGTTTAATTTAATCTGATGAATATGAAAAAGTTTACTCTTGCCTTAATGGCTTTGCTGGCCCTCACCTTTACGGTGAAAGCCCAGCAGTATGTCTCAACGGAGCCTTCCAACAGGAACGTCATCCTTGAGGAATTCACCGGTCGTGGCTGCGGCTATTGCACCGACGGACACCGTATCGCCAATCAAATCATGGCGGCCAACCCTGGTAGGGTATGGGCTATCAACATCCACGCTGGTGGCTATGCTCAGACCTCTTATCCCAACATGATTACCACTGATGGTAATACCATTCACGGTGGTTTCAGTATCAGCGGCTATCCCACCGGCGTTGTTAACAGAACGACAGCAGCCGGCATCGACCGCGGTCAGTGGAGCGGACAGGCCAGTACCCAGATGAACCAGGCCTCTGAATGCAACATTGCAGGTATTGCCACGGTCAACCCCGACACTCGCGTGGCTACCATCACCGTCGAGGTATATTATACCGGCAACAGTACCGTTGATGAGAACTACCTCACCGTGGCCATGCTTCAGGATAGCATCCTTGGCTCACAGTCTGACTACGGCAACTACAATCCTACGCAGTGGCTCAACGGCCAGTATGTCCACATGCACATCCTTCGCGATGTCGTTTCTTCAAGCGCATGGGGCGATCCTATCTCTCCCACAACACAAGGCACCTTGATTACCCGTACCTACGAATACCCCATCCCTGAAACTATCGGCAGCCCCAATGGCGTCGTGGTGGATCTCAACAACATCTTCTTCCTGGCATGGGTGTCTGAACGTCAGCAAGGCAATGCCTACCGTCCCATCCTGACGGGCTGTGAACTGGAAAAGACGACCATGACCAATGAACCGATATACCCGATGATGAGTTCCATTTCGCAGACTGTGGGTGCATCATGCAGTCATACCCAGACCTTCAATTTCAGCCTGTCAAACATCGGTCTCAATGAACTCACTTCCATCCACTTTACCGCTGAGGCTGGAGACGTGACTGAATCATTCGAATGGAACGGCAGTCTGCCTTCGGGTGATAAGACCAATGTGGAATTCACTATGGACCTGCCTTTTGGCAATTTTGAAGCAATGCTGAACATTGAGGAAGTCAATGGTGAGCCTTACGAAGCCCATAAGGCCTTTGACGCCGAGTGCTCTGAATGGGTGGACCTTACGGTGGAAGGCGAGACCACTTTGCTGAAATTGATCATCGTTACAGACCAATTTGGTGAACAAACCACATGGGATGTCACCAACTCCGCTGGCGAAGTAATCGCTTCAGGAGGCCCATATAATCATATGACTGGATCAATCGGTACGACACCCCATTCGGAGATTGTGGATAATCTCCCGGTCAATGACTGCTACATGTTCAGAATCTATGACAGCAACAGCAACGGCATCTGCTGCAACTATGGCAATGGTTATTATCAAATCAAAGATGCCAACAACAATATAATTGTTAATGGTGATGGCAGCTTTGGCGCTGAGGGTAAACACCTCATCTCCATCACTAACCCCAATGCAGTGACCGTCGCTACCGTGGAGCCTCGTATCCTTGGCGATCACGAAGTCATGTTCATTGGCACTATCGAGGGCACTTCCAACGAAGTCGGTTTCGAGTATAAGAAGCTTGTCAGTCCCACTCCAATGACGGTGATGGGCGAGTTGAATGGCAGCACCTTCACCGCAACGGTCGATGACATGGAGGCTGGCACCATGTACTCCGTCAAGGCTTTCGCCATGGTCGGTGGCAACAAGGTGTACGGTCAGAGCATCGACTTCCACACTTGGTATGAGGGTGTCAGCGAGCTGGAAAATACGCTGAAGGTATATCCCAACCCGGCCAAGGAAACCTTGACTGTTGAAGGCACCATGACTGCCATTGCGGTTTACAACACCGTAGGCCAGTGCCTGCTCACCAAAGAAGTGAACGGCGACACACAAATCGACCTCTCGAGCCTTAACAATGGCATCTACTTCCTCCGTGTTTACAACAACGGCGAGGTAGCTGTCCGTAAGTTCTCGGTGAATCGATAATGATTTGGATGACGGCAACCGATAGCCGTCATTGCGAGGAGCTTAAGCGACGAAGCAATCCAACTTGACACGAACTGGTCAGGTTGGATTGCTTCGCTTCGTTTTACTTCGCTCGCAACCCGAAGGCTCACCGACCAACGGGAGGTAATGACGTAGAGGCTGCCTTTTTTCGTTATAACAGATTGGCCATCTGCTTTTGTAGCTTTTGCGCTTCCTCCGCCGCTCGGTCGGCAAAGTCGAACTTGTTGGAGGCGTAGATGATGCCTCTCGAGGAGTTGACCAGCAGGCCGCATTCCTTGTTCAAACCATATCTGGCCACCGTCTGAAGGTCGCCGCCCTGAGCGCCCACGCCGGGCACCAAGAAGAAATAATCAGGCAACATCTTGCGGATTTCACCCAACTCCTCAGGATGGGTGGCACCGACTACGAACATCATCTTTTCAGAGCTGGCCCATGTGGTGGCTGTTTGGAGCACCTGCTGATACAAGAGTCTGTCACCCGTGTTGAGGTACTGGAAGTCCTTGGAACCGGCATTGGAGGTCAGTGCCAGCAGAATAACCCATTTGTCTTCAAATCCGAGGAAAGGCTCTACCGAGTCCTTACCCATATAGGGGGCAACGGTCAAAGCATCGGCTTTCAAGCTATTGAAGAAAGCCTTGGCATAGTTGGTCGAGGTGTTGCCGATATCGCCACGCTTGGCATCAGCGATGATGAAGATGTCTGGATAGTTGATCTTGATGTATTGGATCGTGCGCTCCAAGCTTTGCCATCCCTTGGCACCGTACACCTCGTAGAAGGCGGTGTTGGGCTTGTAGGCCACGGCAAATTCCGCCGTCTTGGTGATGATCTGCTTGTTGAACTCAAAAACAGGGTCCTCTAGCGCCAATAGGTCTTGCGGAATCTTGTTGATATCGGTATCCAAACCTACACAAAGGAAGGATTTCTTCTTCTGGATTTGTTCGATGAGTTGTTGTTTTTTCATATATATTATTGTTCTATATTTTCTTTCAATCGTTCGGCGTTTTCAGCCATTTGCAGGCGGTTGATGATCTCGTTGAGGTCACCATCCATCACTGCGGCGAGGTTATAGATGGTCAGACCCTCTACACGATGGTCGGTGACACGGCCTTGGGGGTAGTTGTAGGTGCGGATTTTCGCCGAGCGGTCGCCTGTAGAGACCATGGTCTTGCGCTTGGCGGAGATGTCGCTGATGTATTTCTGGTACTCCATGTCGTAGATGCGGGTACGTAGTCTCGCCAAGGCGCGTTCGCGGTTCTTGGGTTGGTCGCGGGTCTCGGTGCATTCGATGAGGATCTCCTGCATCTCTCCGGTGTTGGGGTTCTTCCACATATAACGCAGGCGCACGCCCGACTCCACCTTGTTGACGTTCTGTCCTCCGGCGCCGCTGGAGCGGAAGGTGTCCCATTTGATCTCGCCTTCGTTGATCTCCACGTCGAACTCCTCGGCTTCGGGCAGCACGGCCACCGAGGCGGCTGAGGTGTGGATACGACCTTGGGTCTCGGTCTTGGGCACCCGTTGCACGCGGTGGACTCCCGACTCGAATTTGAGGATGCCGTAGCATCCGTTGCCGGTGACGGTGAAGTCGATCTCCTTATAGCCGCCGCTGGCGCCTTCGCTGACGGAGGTCACCTCGGTCTTCCAGCCTTTAGCTTCGCAGAACTTGGAGTACATGCGGAACAGGTCTCCGGCGAAGAGGCAGGCCTCGTCGCCGCCCGTTCCGGCACGGATCTCCATGATGGCGTTTTTGCTGTCCTGAGGGTCTTTGGGGATCATCATCACGCGGATGTCTTGCTCCAGCTCCTCGATGCGGCCCTGGGCGGTCTCGATCTCGTCCACGGCCATCTTGCGCATCTCTTCGTCTTTCTCCGTGGCAAGGATGTCCTTGGCTTCTTCGACGTTGGCTTTCAGGGTCTTGTATTCCTTGAAGGCCATGACGATGGGTTCAAGGTCCTTGTAGTCCTTGTTGAGCTTGACGAATTTCTTCATGTCGGCAGCCACGGCAGGGTCGGCGAGTTGTTCGCCCATTTCCTCCCAGCGGTGCTTTATCGTTTCGAGTTTCTCGGTGATGTCCACGGTTTCAGAATTGTTGGGCAAAGGTACAAAATATTTCAATGCCCAACGCTGAAACCAAAGGATGAAATATGATCAAAATGCATTAAAGAGGAGGTTGTCATCATCAATGAAAAATAGGTGCATCTCGTCAACCAAGTATGCCTTTGACCAATTGTCAGGAAGATGAAGTGTCCACACGATTGATCCTGTTGTATCGACGAGGCTTACTTTGTTCTTCGATTCGAGATAATACAACAATAAATAGTCACCAGTAGCTGTTTGCA
>JAILBC010000027.1 GCA_024681295.1 Bacteroidales bacterium | reverse complement strand
TGTAGCCGCCGGACTTCTTGGAGTCGTAGTCGAAGTAGGCTTGGCTGTACTTGTTGGTGTTGTCGCCGATGATCTTGATGGAGTTCTTGTTGGCACCCACGGTACCGTCAGCACCGAGGCCATAGAACTTAGCTTCGAAGGTGCCCTTCGGCAGGATGGAGATTTCTTTGCCAACTTTGAGTGAACGGCGGGTGACGTCGTCCTTGATACCCACGGTAAACTGGTTCATCGGTTTGTCGGAAGCGAGGTTCTTGTAAACGGCCAGGATCTGGGCGGGAGTGGTGTCCTTGGAGGACAGACCATAACGGCCACCGATGATCATAGGCTTGAAGGGGCAGTCCTTGAAGGCTTCCACCACGTCGAGGTAGAGCGGATCGCCGTTGGCGCCGGGCTCCTTGGTGCGGTCGAGCACGCAGATGCGCATCACGTGCTTCATCAGGCTCTTCGGCAGGGCCTCCATGAGGTACTTCACGCTGAAGGGACGATAGAGGTGCACGGTGACGAGACCGAGTTTCTTGCCAGCCTTGTTTTCCTTGTCGATGACGGTCTTGATGACGTCGTTGACGGAGCCCATGGCGATGATGACGTCAGTGGCATCGGGAGCACCGTAATACACGAACGGAGCATATTGACGACCCGTGATGCGGCTCATCTGCTTCATGTATTTGGCTACGATGTCGGGAAGGGCATCGTAGTATTTGTTCTGCAACTCTCTGGTCTGGAAGTAGATGTCGGGGTTTTGGGCGGTACCGCGGGTTACGGGGTGCTCAGGATTCAGAGCGCGTTCACGATACTCTTTCAAGGCCTTGTAGTTGACGAGTTTGCGGAGCTTTTCCATATCGGCAGCCTCGACCTTTTGAATCTCGTGGGAGGTGCGGAAGCCGTCGAAGAAGTGTACGAACGGCACGCGGCCTTCGATGGCGGCGAGGTGGGCGACAGGAGCCAGGTCCATGATTTCCTGGACGGAGCTGGTAGCCAGCATGGCGAAGCCGGTTTGACGGCAAGCCATCACATCGGCGTGGTCACCGAAGATAGACAGGGCCTGGGCAGCCAGGGAACGGGCGGAGACATGGAAGACACCCGGAAGCAATTCACCGGCGATCTTGTACATGTTGGGGATCATCAGCAACAAGCCTTGTGAGGCGGTGTAGGTGGTGGTCAAGGCACCAGCCTGCAACGAACCGTGCACGGCACCGGAGGCGCCGGCTTCAGATTGCATTTCAACGACTTTGACGGTCTCGCCAAAGATGTTCTTCTGACCTTTAGCGGCCCATTCATCGATATACTCGGCCATCGGCGACGACGGAGTGATAGGATAAATGGCGGCCACTTCACTGAACATGTAAGCAACATGGGCAGCAGCCTGGTTGCCATCGCATGTCAAAAATTTCTTTTCTGCCATTTTGTAATGTTTTGTTTGATTGTGAATTATGTGATTTTGTTAGTTTTCAAAATTCGATTGCAAAAATATCGATTTTTTCTGAATCACCTATTAAAAAAATAACTATTTTTGCCGCCTCAAAAAAATGCTTTCAACAATTCAATAAATAAACTTTTAAACATTTCAACAATGAAGAAACTATTCTTAATGATGGGTCTTGCCAGCCTTTTCATGGTGGCTTGCAACAATGCCCCCAAACAGGAGCAACCCAAAGAAGAACCTCAGCAGGAAGTTGCTGTCGCTGAGGAACATCACTGCCCCTTCTGCACCCTGAAGGCCGAATACGCTAACTGGGACAACATGGCAGAGGCCGACAGAGTGGAGCTGAACAACAGAGCCATCGCTCTCTTCGCCGAGATGGACGCCAAGATGGCTGAGTGCGAAGCCAAGAAGGCCGAATGCGAAGCTAACGGTGAAGCCAAGCCTTGCTGCAAGGAAGGTGAAGAACACAAGTGCCAACATGAAATGCCAGAGCTGACTGAAGAACAGAAAGCCGAATGCGAAGCCAAGTGCGCCGAGATGAAAGCCAAGATGGACGCCGTCATGGAAAAGTGGGCCAACATCGATGCTCTGACCAACGATGAGATTAAGGACCTCGTCCTTGAGCGCATCGCTGCCATGGGTATGGGTGAAGGCAAATGCGATCACCACGAAGGTGAAGCTCACGAGTGCAATCACGAAGGTGAAGGCCATCAGTGCCAACACGGTGAAGGTCACCAGTGCGACCACGCCAAATAATCTATTTTAGGTTATTGAAAACATGAAAAGGCTGCCAAACGGCAGCCTTTTTTTCTTCTTACTTTTGGCATTGCTCCAAAAGTAAGCAAAAGATCTAGGCCCAAAACATTGGCCTACCGCACGGCCGTTCTAAAAGGCTGACCCTCAAGGTGGGGAGTGCCTTCGTGCCGAAGGCAAACGCTCCGCTGAAGCTCCGCGCCCCACCCTGAGGCTCATGCCTTTTTAGCCCGTCCCTTTGGCAAGCGCTGCTCCGGTTTTGGGCCATGGCCCACGCGCCCAACCCGGTGGAGTTGTGTCGTTCTTAATACAAACAAAAGTTGTTAAAGACTAAAAGAAACTGGTTATTCTAAAGCCCAAAAGAGACCAAAAACAAGAAGATTGTTAGGGTCTGTTGAGATAAATTGTTTTTCAAGGTTTTATTATTCAAATCTTTTTGCTACTTTTGCAAGTACTTACGGGAGAGAAAACCTGTAAGAAAGAAAAGCATTGCGATAATGTCCTTTCATTGAAATTCGCCAAATTTTAAGCAGGGGGATTCGCAAGCATGCTTTCGTATGTCGTATGCTCATAAAACAGCATATCGTCAGGCGTGAGATGCATTGTGACATTCTGTTCCTGCTAGGGTTTTTGGCGAAACCTCAATGAAGACGGACATGAGCACATAAGTCTCATGCCTTTTTTTATACTAACTCCCGTTGGAGACTTGGGGAAGAAAAAGAAGAAACACAATGAACATTCCTCAAAACCTTTCACACAAACCAATTATTGCTGTTGATTATAAATCTGAGGATTCAAAAGCAGGTTCTGGCGATGCATTATTTCTATCAATTGGTGAAGCAACTTGGAATAATTCAGGATCGAGTGAAAACAAGTTAGATTACTCTGCAAAGGCTTTTCGTTGGGTTGAAACATCCAAACGCTGGTCTCCACAAAGCGAAGAATTACCTTTCTGGCGTGTGATTGATTTGGCAACGCTGTTGATTGCTGTTATCAACGACAAGAAAAGTTATCTGAATGAAGGAATTGTTAATCAGGGTAAAAACAGTGGACTACGTCAATATATTGAAGAGAACAAGGACTTTTACCAAGATAAAATTAACAAATTGAAGGAAATCATTAACGAATAGAACCATGAAAAAGACTTTATGCTTAATGGTGATGCTGTTGTGCTTTTTATTGGTATCAGCACAGCAAAATGTCATATTGAAATTTACGGCCCGAACATCTGACGGCTCCTATCATCCGTTTGATTATGTAAGTGTCACTAATGTAACTCGAGGATGGAACGAACTGTTATCGTATCCCGATACTACGATGACACTGACTTCCTATGACGGCACACAAGAAGGCCTTGAATATGAGGAGGTCTTGTCCGACCCTCTTCCCAACCCGTGTTATGGACAAACCATTTTATTGTTTAACATAGAGCATGGAGACGCTGTTAATGTAAGGCTATTCAGCTCTAGCGGAGCTGTGCTGTTAGAGTATTGCGATTACCTTGAGACGGGCTTTTATCAGATTAAAATTAATATTGAAAAGCCTCAGATGGCGTTTTGCGTTATAAATACCAGCAGGAAACAATATGTTAAAAAGATTTTGAGTATTGGCTCTGGAAATGGAAATAACATAATAATTAACAGAACCAATGAGGTCCCAACAGATAGAAACGTAGAGGGAGGTGTGTTCGTGGTGGGAGACCTTATGAGCTATAAGGCTATCTCAATTGAAAACGGTAACTCCTTTGAAAGTAATACCATTACAAATCAGCAATACCATAGCGAAACAATCTCATTGCTTTTTTCGACGCCTATAGTTACTACATCAAATGTTGTTGATATAACCACCAACTCAGCTGTTTCCGGAGGTCTTGTAACATCTGATGGGGGTAGTTTCGTGACAGCCAGAGGCGTATGCTGGAGTACAAGTCCGCATCCCACAATTAGTAATTCTCATACCACCGACGGAAATGGAACAGGTTCCTTTACATCCAATATTTTAGGTTTAATAGAAGGTACGGTTTATTATGTCAGAGCATATGCAACAAATGGGAAAGGTACCGCTTATGGTGAACAAAAAAGCTTCACAACGCCAACGCAAACACTTCCAACCGTGACAACCCAACCCGTTTCATCAATTACAACACACTCTGCCGTCTGTGGGGGGACCGTACTGTCTGACGGAAATAGTCCAGTGACCTCAAGAGGTGTATGCTGGAGCACCTTGCAAAATCCGACAATATATAGTAATCACACGACAGACGGTTCTGGGACTGGTGTTTTTTCGAGTAACTTATCTGATTTGTTGCAGAATACCACTTATTATGTAAGAGCCTATGCAACAAACGAAGTGGGAACAGCATATGGTTCACAGGTTAGTTTTACTACAGAGTTATTTCCAACAGGTGCAATTAATGGGCTGTTTTCTGTAAGTGCAACTCAGCAAGTTTATTTTTCTCAAGGCAACTTACAATATCAAGCATCAACAAATACATGGAGATTCGCAGAAAATCAATGGGAATATGTTGGTGAAGACAACTCTAATATTTCTTCAAGTTATGACGGTTGGATAGATCTTTTCGGTTGGGGAACGAGTGGGTATAACCATGGTGCCACTTGCTATCAGCCATGGAGTACTTCTACGGTTAACAGTTTCTACAACGCATACGGCAATATTTTATTTAACTTATTTGACCAAACAGGGATGGCAGACTGGGGGTATAATCCTATCTCCAATGGAGGAAACACAGAAAACCAATGGCGCACTCTAACAAAAGAAGAATGGGAATATGTTTTCAACACCAGAAATACAAGTAGTGGGGTGAGATATGCAAAAGCAATTGTTGCTTGGACAAAAGGAGTGATTATATTACCAGATAATTGGAGCACAAGCTATTACAGTTTGAGTTATATTAACAATTACGCTGCTAATTGTAGTCATAATACTATTAGCGTGTCTACATGGATAAATAATTTTGAAGCCAACGGAGCTGTGTTCCTACCATGTGCAGATGCCCGCGAAAACACCACTATTTTTTGCGATAATTGCATTGGAGAATACTGGTCTGCTACAAAAGTGGCTGGTGAATACGAGGTATATATTTTATTGTTTCAAGATGGTCATCTATCTCCAGTATCAACTACGGACCCACATTTTGGTTTAAGCGTTCGTCTAGTTCAAAATAATAGTAATAATAATAACTAACAATAGTTCGTTAAATTTTTGATTATTAAGCGGCGGTTTTAAGGCCGTAAAACAATAGTTCTTTGATATTTTTCTGATTTAAGTTCAAGTTCGGTGTTTTTCCGAACGTTGATAATATTCGTTGGACCATTACCGTGTTGTGGATGAGGAGCTTGAC
>JAILBC010000017.1 GCA_024681295.1 Bacteroidales bacterium | reverse complement strand
TGCTTTGCAGGCAGCAGGGTAAGGTATCCTCTGGTGATCCGCAATTTTGCGGATTCAAAATCCTCCCCTTTTTCTTTTTTTATCATGGAAAGCCTCATCACACAACTATCCCGACAAGACGTCTGGGATGAGTATATTGCTTATCGACTCCTGAAGGGTCGTTTCACGTGGCATGAGTTCCGCGAAGCCGACCGGTTTGTTGAGAAGGAACAATATCTTCACTTGGTGCAGAAGATTGCGCAGGGTGAAGGTTTGGGTCTTCCCAAGAAGAAGATCGTCAACAAGATGGGCACTGGTAAGAAACGGGTGGTTTATAGCTTCTCGCCCGAGGAGATGATGGTGCTCAAGGTCATTGCCTTCAAGCTATACGACTATGATGGGTATTTCGCCCCCAACTGCTATGCGTTCCGCCGAGGCTTGAAAGTGCACGATGCTGTCATCCATCTCAACCAAGCGGTTGCCGATCAAAAGATGTGGGCCTACAAGCTCGATATTCACGACTATTTCAATTCCATCCCTATAGGCATCCTGCTCCCGATGCTGAAAGAGATGATGGCCAACGATCCGCTTCTGTATCGTTTCTTTCAGGAGATGCTTTCCAACGACAGTGTGATCTATAACGGGGAAACCATCCATGAACGTCACGGTGTGATGGCAGGAACGCCTTCCTCCCCTTTCCTGGCCAATGTCTATTTGAAGGAGGTGGACAGGTTCTTCCATGATGCCGGTGTGATCTATGCCCGCTATTCCGACGATATCATTCTCTTTGCCCCCGATCTCGCCACGTTAGAGGAATACAAGAGGAAGATGGCGGAATTCCTCGAGCAATACCAGCTGGAGGTAAACCCCGACAAGGAAAAGATCTATTCGCCCGATGAAGCGTATGAGTTCCTGGGATTCAAGTGTCACGGTCATGACATAGATATCTCGGAGGCCGCCAAGAAGAAGATGAAGGGGAAGATCAAACGGGCGGCCAAGTCGTTGATGCGTTGGCGCAACACGAAGCACATCGAGGCCGAGAAGGCGATGAAAGGACTCATCAACCATTTCAACAAGAAGTTCTTTGAGAACGACGACAATGATGGTCTCACCTGGTCGAGATGGTTCTTTCCGGTCATCAACCAGACCGATGGCTTGAAGGAAATCGACCACTATCTTCAGCAGAACATCCGATATCTCAGCACAGGGAAGCACAGTAAGGCAAACTACCGCACCGACTACGCCAAACTCAAGCAATTAGGCTACAGGAGTTTGGTGAATGAGTATTTTGAAGGGAAGGTAAAGGAAAGGTGATTATTCGAGATTACTCAGCGCATAGAGTGGGATGATATCAACATGTCGCCTTTCAAAGTTGTCTTTAGGATCGCCATAGTTGAACTGACCGAAATTCTCCAATGAGGTTCTTATGGCATCGTGCAGTTTGCGCATTCGCATGAAAACCCATAGGCTTTGCATGCTGCCCTGTGTGTTTGCTTTCACTTCAACTGGTAACACTTGCCCGTTGCGCACTCTTAGATAATCAACTTCAGCGTTGCTGCTTTTGGCAGTGTTCTCCCAGTAGTGCATCTCGGGTTTTTGCAGGCAGTCACGATATTTTATCATCTCCAAGCCTGCGAACACCTCTGATGTGCCTCCTTTGTTCACAAGATCCACATCGGATGCAAGCAGAATAACGGCGGCAGGAATGTCAAGCATGGTTAGCATCACACCCAAATCAAAGAATAGGTATTTGGTGTAGTTACTGTTCTCTTCTGCACCAAGAGGGACACCCGTCCCGTTGGTATGCGTCACGGGGGCTATCAGGCCGGCTAAAGTAAGCAAATGCAAGGCATCGCGCACTACTGAGGAGTGAACATCCCTCACAGCCTGAGCATAGACAAACTTGTTTCCTGCTTGTAGGGCAACAGAACGCAAGACCTGACGGAGCAGATTCGGTGAGACACGTTTCTTGTATTTGTTGAAATCATCTTCATACGTCTGGATGATGTCTGTATGCGTATGTGACACCTCTATGAAACTATGTGTCTCCACCCATTCAGTCACAGCTGCCGGCATACCACCAACAAGGTAGAAAGTGCGCAACTGGTCAACGATATCTTTATGAGCTTTCTCAGTCAGCGGTTCCTCGCTGGTAGCCTTCTTCTTGTAATCTATAGTTAAGTCAAGTCCCTGGGCCATCAGGAACTAGTCAAACGAGAATGGGTACATATAGAGGGACCGGATTCTACCAACACCGAAGGAAGGCAGTTCTTCGAGCGTGAATTCCAGGAGAGAGCCTGCTGCTATGACGTGCAATTCAGGATAGTCCTCCTTGAAATAGCGCAACGACATGATGGCCTCTTTTGACACCTGTATTTCGTCAATGAAGAGAAGCGTGTCACCTGGCACAATAGGGATACCCAGTGTACCGCTCAGTTTCTCGCATGTTTTTTTCACATCGATGTTGGCGGGGAACAGTTGGAGAAACTATCCAAAATACAGGGCAAAAAACATCAAAAATCATCCAAAATACCACCCAAAACCAAAAGTAAGGGCATAAATCGTTGTATTTTCCCCCAAAAGCAACCCGTTTTGTCAGTAAATAAAAATAATACTGCTTTTATTTTGTTTTCGCTCACTTATTCGTACCTTTGGCTTCGCCGAAAGTACTTCCGCTCGGAAAAACAAATAAAAACAAGCTTTTATTTTGTTTTTCGCTCACTTATTCGTACCTTTGTCCCTCTATGACACAAGAAGAAAGGACAAAGATAGAAGAGAGTATCGTGGATGTGATTAAAACGGTGTACGATCCTGAGATCCCCGTAAACATCTACGACCTGGGTATGATCTATAAGATCGATGTGCAGGATAATGGCGATGTGGATGTCGATATGACCTTCACAGCGCCTAACTGTCCCGCAGCCGATTTCATCCTCGAGGATGTGCGCAC
This sequence comes from Bacteroidales bacterium, assembly GCA_024681295.1. Taxonomy (GTDB): domain Bacteria; phylum Bacteroidota; class Bacteroidia; order Bacteroidales; family F082; genus Limimorpha. The sequence continues at coordinate 116 of JAILBC010000017.1, read as the reverse complement.
AAAGATCGAAAGCGTGGAAAGCGTCAACAACGTAAACGTGAATCTGGTCTTCGAACCCGCTTGGGACCAGAGTATGATGAGTGAAGAAGCAAGACTCGAATTAGGATTCGACTGAA
>JAILBC010000081.1 GCA_024681295.1 Bacteroidales bacterium | reverse complement strand
GATGGCCTTGGCGGAGCTCATGGTGTCGGCGATGCGGTCGATGTAGAGGCCGGAGAGCAGGGTGGCCTTCTGGCCTTTGCCTTGCAGCGTCGACTGCATGGCCATCGAGTTGATGACGGTGGCGAGCATGCCCATATAGTCACCCTGGATGCGGTCCATGCCTTTCGAGGCCCCTTGGAGTCCACGGTAGATGTTGCCACCTCCGATGACGATGCCAATCTGCACACCGCTTTTGGCAGCTTCGATGATCTCGTCGGCATAGACGTTGAGACGCTGCGGGTCGATGCCGTATTGCTGGCTGCCCATGAGGGCTTCGCCGCTGAGTTTCAGTAGTACTCTCTTGTATTTCATTGTTTAAGGCTTAAGGGTTATTTTTTGAGTTTTGATGTTGTTGCCGTCGATCATGCGCAGCACGTAGACGCCGGGGGCCATCTTGGCTGTGGACAGGGTTGTTGAGGCGTTGCCGTTCGCGACGACACGTCCCAGAATGTCTACGACTTGGAGCTTGGCATCAGGGTTGTCGACGGTGAAGACGATGTTGCCGTTGCTGATGAAAGCGAATAGATCCTCTTCCTCATCATGGTTGGCATTGAACACCAGACGGAAGCGGCTTGGGTAATCGCTGGTCTTGGCTTCGAAGCGGTAGCTTGGAGTTTGGAGCAGGTCGATATTGTTGCCCGTAAGGTTGTCAATGAGGTGCAGGTAGTCCGTCTCCAGATGCTTGGTTTCGACGGTGATGGTATAGGTGCCGTTTGCAGCGGCCTTGAAGCTGACTGGCTGTTCGCCGAAGTCGTTCTCCAGGGTGATGGCGGCGTAGTCGGCATCGTCATGTCTCAGGCTGATTTGGGAAGTCTGGTCGGTAAGGGTCATTTTGCGTAGGATGTTGCCTTGACCGATTTGCAGATAGGCATGGTCGATAAAGTTCTCGTTGCCTGCTTCGAGGCGGATATAGGCGGGTTCTGTATTTGTTTCATCTTTCGATGAAGGGTTGAACACCAGTTCCTGGTTCGCTTCGGTAGCCATTACCAGGAAGCCCTGTCCAGGTTTGATTTCGGCCTCTGCGATATTCCTTGCCTCCAGTTGAGAACCGCCTTCCACCACGTAATAGGTGCTGAGTGCTGTGCCTCCCAGGGTGATGTCGCCCGCCTTAAGCTTGCGAGTGAAGGGGTTGCCCACCAAGTTAAATCCCTTGAGGCTTCCGCTGCTGGCATAGCTCAAGGGCACGCTGATGGTGGCGCTGGTAGCTTTCATGTTGCCTGCGAAGGCGAGCACTTGGGCGGTCGCATTCGCATAGAGGTAACCGGTGCCTTCGCTGAATTTGATGAGGTTGTTGTTTTCGTTTTTTTGGTTAAGCCATAATTCATCGGGTTCGTCATAGGCATACAAGTCGAAAGTTCCAACGGTCGCTATGTCGACATTTAAGGCATTTACCGGAGAGGCGATGGTATACCATCCGTCATTGACGCTCGATTGAGGATCATAGGCGTTGATGCTTTTCATCAAGGTAGCGTTTGCTGCACTGTTGGGATGGATGAGTTGCGCACCTTCTTCGATGATCAGGTGGCTTGCGGTACCGTTGTTGACGAGGTTGCCGCTGACAGTGAGTGTACTGCCGCTGGTAAGGATCATCTCATCGTCGTCTTCGAGGGTGAGTCCTTCTATGGAAGCGGATCCAAGGGTAAATCCTATCATATTGGAAGCGTCCGTCTCACCACCGTAATAGTTTGTTTTCACCGTATATTGATGGGTGGTGTTGCTGGCGGGGTTTTCATGGGTGTAGCTGGTGCCAGTAATCGGTGTGTCGTTCAGTTTAGTGGTGCCGTCGTAAAGGTTGTAGGTGTAGGTGCCGTCGGTGAGATGGGTCTCGATAAGCCAAGCGGAATTGTCGTAATGATAGAGAGAATATGAAAGAGGGTCTCCTGAAGTGTAGTAATTGCCTTCTGTGTTATTGGCAAGTGCTCTCATCGCTGCGGGATATTTTTTAGATTCAGGATCAAATAAAAAGACCCATAGGTCTTGATCGTCAATTTGGATGGGTTCAGCCAGGTCAATATCAAACCAGCCAGCAATGGAAGCGCTCACGGTTGTATTTGAAACAAGTTCTTTTGGTCTCGAATTTTCTGTGCCTTTATAAATGAGGCATTGGTATTTTCCATATTCTGCAACATAGAAGGAGATTTGGTAAACATTTTTCCCGACATGGCTTGTTAGTGATGATGCAGGATAGCGATGCCCCCAATACATTGTTCTAGTACCATTATAACCTAAAGTGCCGCTCATATCACCACTTCCATAAGTCATGATGTCCGAGGTGGTGTTAGGATAACACCATTTAGGGGCGCTCCATGTGAGCGATGCGTTGCCACTAGCCAGCTGTGCGGAAACGTCGTCTACGATGGGAGTGCTATAGTTCACGTTATAGGACACAACACTCGACGGGTCGGACTCTTGATTTGAGCTATCTACGCCTTTTACATAATAATCCAAGGTTCCAGCAACAGGACGGTTGTCCGTATAATTGGTAGAAGTGACCCCCGTGGCCACTAAGATATGGTTGCAATAAACATTGTATGATACGCAGTTTAGAGCTGCTGTCCACGAAAGAGTTCTTCCGTTTCCATTTGGGGTGACTGTTAAATTGGTCGGTGCTGGAAAAATGAGGTTTATGGTTTCGTAATTTGAGGGTATTGAAAGATTCCCATTCGCGTCAACGCTTCTGACGAAATAGGTGTGGGTTCCATAAGTAATGTTTTCGTGCACATAGGAAGTTTCTGTCTCCGAATAAAGTAGGTTGGTGTTGTAATAGAGCTTATAGGAGGCGGCGTTAGTGACGGAGGTCCAGCTCAATTCGATACGCTTCGTGTCTCCGGATTCGTTCAAGGTGGCGGTAAGTGTCGGGGCTTCGACTGCTCCTGCTGTTGATGGATGTATGCCTAAAATAGCTCCTTGGTTATCATTGTAAATTCCATTGCTTCCAGAACCTATTCCACCAGGACCAGGATTCAAGTTTGTAATGAGGTAATAATCGTCACAGTAACCGCCCCAGCCCCAGTTGACATGGAAATAGTTCTCGTCACTGTAGCCATCGAATACGAAAGAGTGCCCTCCTCCATCGCCTCTTCCTGAGTATTGAATGGGTCGGGATGAGTCTAAATCGGCTTTAAGTTTGCTGATCCATGTGTCGTCATCATAGTCTGAGCGTGACAAAAACTTGGCATCAGATGAATAGTTGAAATAGGTTTTCAGAGCATCTGCGACATAGGCCGTGACAGCACCACTGCTACTGGGCGAATAATCCATGTCAACGGAAATGCCACAATGGTACATCAAGGTGGCTACGGCAAGCTTTTCAGCCTCTGTACTTGATCCGCCATAGGTGTTGGTCATGTTGTTCCAGTCGTAGGTGGTGGCGTAGAAATCCGCAGTCAACTCACCGTATTCGGGATGGGTGTAAGGAATATACGAGTGTGAACCGATGCCTTGGGTTGGATAATCCCAGTATTTCATCACTTGTGCCATAGCGGTTGCCACGCAACCTGTTACCGAACTTTCAGGACATAGGTTGTTGTAGGGTGAGCCTTGATCCCATTTTGTTTGAATGAGAGGCCCCACTATGGGAGTCCTTTTGGCAGCATTGGGTTTGCCGTCTCGCAATTCTTTCCATTGCTGTGCTGTTTCGGTTGTGGCCTTCAGCTGATTTTCAATAGCCCCCTGTATCTGATCGCTATACCCTTGCAGCCACCATCTGATGTTTTCGGGCATGCCTTCGGTCTTGAAGGTGCCAGTCAGCGAATAACCCAAGATGGGCTGTACCCTGTCGTCGGCCGATATGACCACAAAGCCTTCCTCGCCATTGAAGATGTAGAGGTTGGCGAAACCGGCTTTTTTGCTGAGGTCGACAAGCTGTGAAGCCTTGGCGCCGTTGTTGCTCAAAAAGGTCATGGCGACCTTCTGAGCGGTTTTGGGAGTGACGCGTTCTGCCATCAGCGGCATGGCCGCCAACAGTAATAAACTCAAAATGATTCCAAGTTTTTTCATATTATTCTTCAGTTTTTGCTCGTTTTGAATCCCAAATCATATAGGCGATGATAATGATGTACATCGCCAAGGCGATGAGTCCGGCCAGTGGAGTCTCGTTGAAGAAACCGCCTTCGGCGGTGCGGGCCATGAGGTCGACATTGGCGAACTTCATGATGGCGCTGACCACACCCATGAGGGCGCCACCGGCGATGAAGCCAGAGGCGATGAGGGTGCCGCGGTTGTAACGGGCGTCGTTGAGCTTCTTGTCTTTGCTGCGAGAGCTGACGAACCACGAGATGGCTCCACCGATGAGCAATGGGATGTTGAGGTCGATGGGGATGAACATACCCAAGGCGAAAGGCAGTGCCGGGACCTTGCAGAAGTTCAGGATCAAGGCGATGGCAGCACCGATGCCGTAGAGCAGCCAGGGGGCGTTGCCTCCCGACATCATCGGCTCGATGACGGCCGACATGGCGTTGGCTTGTGGGGCTACCAGGGCTCCTTCGCCGACAAAGCCGTAGGCCTTGTTGAGGACCATGATGACGCCGGCTACGGTGGCGGCGGCCACGGCGACGCCGACGAACTTCCAGATCTCTTGTTTCTTGGGTGTGGTGCCGATCCAGTAACCAACCTTGAGGTCGGTGATGAAAGCGCCTGCCACAGCCAAGGCTGTGCAGACGACACCGCCGATGATCAGGGTGGCGCTCATGCCTTGGGGACCGGTGAGGCCGGCGGCGACCATCACGATGGAGGCCAGGATCAAGGTCATCAGCGTCATGCCGCTCACCGGGTTGCTGCCCACGATGGCGATGGCGTTGGCGGCCACGGTGGTGAACAGGAAGGCGATGACGGCGACGACGAGGATGCCGATGAGGGCATGCCACACGTTATGGACGACGAACAGCCAGAAGAAGAGGAAGGTGATGATGAGCACCGCGATGATGCCGATGACCACGGCCTTCATCGGGATGTCTTCCTGGGTGCGGTCGACTTCTTGCTTTGGCCCTTTCTTGCCTTTGAACTCGTTGGCGGCGAGGCCTATTGACGATTTGATGACGCCCCACGACTTGATGATGCTGATGATGCCGGCCATGGCGATGCCGCCGATGCCGATGTGACGGGCGTAGTCCTTGAAGATCTGTTCAGGGGCCATCTC
>JAILBC010000053.1 GCA_024681295.1 Bacteroidales bacterium | reverse complement strand
GCGTCGGCGAAGCGTCCGTAGGTGCCGGTGGCTTTCTTCAGGGCTTCGTTGGCATCGTCGCCTTTCTTGATGAAGTCCATCATCTTGCCGAGGCTGATGAACTCGTAGCCGATGATCTCGTTGTTCTCGTCGAGGGCGATGCGGGAGCAGTAGCCTTCGGTCATCTCCAGGTAACGGGGACCTTTCTCGAGGGTGCCGAACATGGTGCCGATCTGGCTGAGGAGGCCCTTGCCGAGGTCTTCGAGGGAGGCACCGACGAGCAGGCCGCCTTCGGAGAAGGCTGACTGGGAGCGACCGTAGACGATCTGCAGGAAGATCTCACGCATGGCGGTGTTGATGGCGTCGCACACGAGGTCGGTGTTCAAGGCTTCAAGGACGGTCTTGCCGGGAAGGATCTCAGCGGCCATGGCGGCTGAGTGGGTCATGCCGGAGCAGCCAATGGTTTCCACGAGGGCTTCTTGGATGATACCGTCTTTTACGTTAAGGGTGAGCTTACAGGCTCCTTGTTGCGGGGCACACCAGCCGATGCCGTGAGTGAACCCGCTGATGTCTTTCACATCTTTGACGCGCACCCACTTGCCTTCCTCCGGAATCGGAGCGCTAGGATGGTTGGCGCCTTTCCTTACGCAGCACTGATGCTGCACTTCTTGAGTATAAATCATTGGGAATTAAAGTTTTATTATTGATGATTCCAAAATTAAAATTTTCGCAAAGATAGTGTTTTTTGTGGAATAAAAAAGCCCCCAAGTTTTTCTTGGAGGCTTTTTTACGGTACCGAAGGCCGGGATCGAACCGGCACGAGTTTAACCTCATCGGTTTTTGAGACCGACGCGTCTACCTATTCCGCCACTTCGGCATGTTTTCAATGAACGAGGATGCAAAATTACAAAAATTTCTGTTTGTACAACCTTTTTTGAAAAAAATCTTTGGCAGTCTCATGGGAAAACTGTACTTTTGCAGCCCGAAATGCGAAGCATTCAACAAAGTTAAAAACCAAACTTTTTTCAGCGATGTCAGGAAAATTCGTTTCCATTTTTGCAGGAAGGGCAACCCAAGAGCTAGGCACTAAGATAGCTGAAGCATACAGCCGCCAAGAGGATAAACCGGACTTCAGTCTGGGTAAGTCTTCAGTGGCTGTCTTCTCAGATGGAGAATTCCAGCCTTCATTTGACGAGAGCATCCGTGGCCGTCACGTGTTCATCGTGCAGTCCACCATGCCCCCGACCGACAATCTCATGGAGCTGTTGCTGATGATTGATGCCGCCAAGCGCGCCTCTGCCCATAAGGTCATCGCTGTGATTCCTTACTTCGGTTGGGCCCGTCAGGACCGTAAGGACCAGCCCCGCGTGAGCATCGGCTCGAAATTGGTGGCCAACATGCTGACCGCCGCCCACGTGGACCGCATCATCACCATGGACCTCCACGCCGACCAGATCCAGGGCTTCTTCGACATCCCGATGGATGCCTTGTATGCTTCTAGCCTCTTCATCGACCACATCCAGAAGATGAATATTGACAACCTGCTCATCGCTGCCCCCGACCTCGGTGCCTCCAAACGTGCCTCGGCCTACGCCAAACGCTTGGGCTGCGATATGGCCGTATGCCACAAGCAACGTGCCCGCGCCAACGTGGTGGAGAGCATGACCCTCATCGGTGATGTGAAGGATAAGAACGTCATCATCCTGGATGACATCATCGATACCGCAGGCACTATCGTCAAAGCTGGTCAGGTGATGATGGATGCTGGCGCCAAGAGCGTCCGCGCCTTCGCCACCCATGCCGTGTGCAGCGGCCCCGCCATGGAACGCCTCGACAACTCGGTGTTCGAAGAAGTGGTGGTTACCGATACCATACCACTTCCGGCTAACGCCTCCAAGAAAATACATGTAGTAAGTACCGCTAATTTGTTCGCCGATGTGATACGTCGCATCGAGAACTATGAATCCATAAGCTCACTATTTAAATAACGGAAAACGGAAAGTTTTTCCATTTTACAATTCAACAAATAAACAATTAAACAATTAACACCATGAAAACAGTATCATTGAGCGGTTCTCTTCGCGAGAACGTAGGGAAAAAAGATGCTAAGGCTCTCCGTAAGTCAGAATTGGTGCCGTGCGTCCTTTATGGCGGCGACGAGCAGATTCATTTCGCTACCGAGGCCAAGAACTTCAAGAAGATCCTCTTCACCCCGGAGACCTTCATTATCAACGTCACTATCGACGGCAAATCGTACAACACCATCCTCCAGGATGTCCAGTATCATCCTGTGACCGACCAGGTGCTGCACGCCGACTTCCTCCTGGTGAAGGATGACAAACCCATCACCGTTGTGCTGCCCATCGCCATCGAAGGCTCAGCCCCTGGCGTCATGCGCGGTGGTAAGTTGAAACAGGCTATCCGCAAGATCAAAGTCAGCGGTCTCGCCAAGGATCTTCCTGAGATCGTCACCGTTAACATCAGCAACCTCAACATCCTCGATGCTATCCGCGTTCGCGACCTCAGCATTGACGGCGTCACCATGGTCACCCCCGGTTACCAGGTCATCGTCGAGGTCCGCGCCGCACGTGGTGCTTCCGCTGCCACCGAGGAGACCGAAGAATAATCGATTATTCCGAAATATTCACGTAGAGACGTCATATTATGGCGTCTCTACATTGTATAAAAACCCATGAAATACCTGATCGCCTGTCTTGGAAATATCGGTGCCGAATATGAAAATACCCGGCATAACTCGGGTTTTCGTATCGCCGACCGCCTAGCCAAAGACCTTGAGTTTACGTTCACCACCAGTCGTTTGGCTCAGGTGGCTGAAGTGAAGTTCCGAGGCAAGACGCTTATTGTGATCAAGCCTACCACCTACATGAACCTCAGCGGCAAGGCGGTGAAATATTGGCTTGACCAAGAAAAGATTCCCATTGAGAATCTGTTGGTCGTCAACGACGATATAGCCCTTCCCGTGGGCACCATCCGCCTTCGCAAGAAAGGCGCCGACGGCGGTCACAACGGCCTCACCGACATCATCGAGAGACTGGGCACCAACGTCTTCTGCCGACTCCGTTTCGGCATTGGTGACGATTTCCCTCAAGGTCGCCAAATCGACTTCGTCCTGGGTCAATGGAAACCCTCTGAGGTTCCCATCGTCGACGAGACCGTCGACAAGGCCGTCGAAGCCATCAAGAGTTTCGTCACTCAGGGCCCGGACCGAACTATGAATCAATTTAATTAAAAAAAAGTGAGGAGTGAGGAGTTAGAAGCGAGGAGTAGGGGGTGGGGAGTCGCCCCGAAGGGGCAAAATTCACCTAGCCTAGGGCAACGCCCTGGGATCGTGAAGTGGTTGTTTATCGTTGCTCTGTTTATATTAGGTTCATGTAGCACTGATGTTGATATTTATGCTGATTATAAAGATACAGCTATTGTTTATGGTCTGATTGATGCCAAGGCGGATACCAATTACGTCAAGATTACCAGGGCTTTTTGTGGTACCAACGACGATCCTGTCAACGCCATTGAGGCGGCGCTTGTATACGATTCCAGCAACTATCCCGGCAAGCTTGACGTTTTCATAGAGGAATTGAAAAGCAGTGGTCAAGCCTATCAGCCTACTGGACGTCGGTTCTATCTCGACACCATCACCATCCACAACAAAGAGGAGGGCGTTTTTTATGCTCCTCATCAGAGAGTGTACTATACCACAGAGCGTTTCAACACCAATCACGCTGGTAACAGATACCGCTATCAACTTAACATCATCAAACCTGATGGCGACGTGGTGACCGCTGAAACCAGTGTTGTGGATGGCGACATTAACATTAGCACAAAAATAGTGAATTTTCAATCCACGCCAAGTCATTTGACCTCGAGTTTGGTGTTCTCGTCCACAGAAGAGGCGGTGCTTTATGAATTCGGGATGCAGTTCAATTACCGGGAAGTACATCCTGGCCAGCCAATGGAGAGAAAGTCGGTTACCTGGGGCTTTGGACCCAAGACGCTTTCGCAGTACGAGAGCGTGGTGGGTGCCGACAACCTCTATCGATTCTATTATTCGGTGAATACGCTCTTTAACTTTTTGGAGCGGACCATTGGAAACGACACCGTATGGGATGAGAACCATCCCAACGTGACGCGGTATATTGATGATTTCTACGTCATTATCTCCGCTGCGGGAGAAGAGTTCAACAACTATTATCAATATACGCAAACGATGTTGAACGGACTTGGTTTCTCGACGGATTACAGCACCATCAACGGTGGTTATGGCCTTTTTTCCTCGCGGATCTTCGTCAAGAAAACAGTGAACCTATCGTCCGCTGCTAAACTTGACCTTTTCCGAAAACCGTGGGGGTTTCGGGAACAATAATGAAGTGGAAAACTGAAAGTGGAAAGTGGAAAGTTTACTTTTTTGAGCTTTTACCTTTAATGGTTTTTATGGAAGTGGTAAGCATCGCCACTAATTCACAAAGGTCTTGATTTAGGGATAAGAATTCTTCGTGAGAGATAATATCTGACAAATCCAATAATTCAAGCCAGTATTGTGTTTCGTCAGCTTCTTTTAATGCTATTGTTAGTTTTGTAATAAAATCGGCTGGAGTTTGAGCGTTTCGACTTTCTCTAGCATTGGCTCCAATGCCAGTACCACTTCGAAGTATCTGTTTGCTTAAAACATACTCTCTCTTTTCTTCACAAAGATATTTGTAAAACTTCACTATTCTCACAGCAAAGGCCAGACTCTTTTCTTGTAAAACACTCTTTTTCATGGCCTTAATCAGTTTTCCACTTTCCACTTTCCACTTTCCACTCTTTCAATGACCCTCCAAAAATATCAAACCTCACAAACCGACATTCCAACGGCCCATTCCACACGGGGATCTTGACCGTAGGCTTTAATCCAACATGTTTCAGGGCCACGGCGTCGTCGGTGATGAGCCAGCACTGGTAGCCTTGGAAGTTGTGCTTCAACGTATTGCCGATGTTTTCGTACACCTGGTCGATGTCATCCTCTTCGAGACGATCGCCGTAGGGTGGGTTGATGATGACGATGCCGCCGTCCTCGTGTGGGGTGAGGTCCTCCATGTTTTTCTTCATCAGGTGGATATCGTGCTGCAAGCGGGCGTTGATGATGTTGCCCTCGGCGATGGCCACGGCCTTTGGTGAGCGGTCGGAAGCCCAGATCTCATGGTCAAACTCGCAGATATGGCTGTCGGCCTCTTCTTTAATGCGTTTCCACAGTTCCGGATCCCAGTCGTCCCATTTCATAAAGCCCCATTGTTTGCGATAATATCCTGCCGGAATCTTCATGGCGAACATTGCTGCCTCTATGGGGAGAGTGCCCGAGCCACACATGCAGTCGAGGAAGTTGCAGTCGGCCTTCCAGCCGGAGAGTTGGATCAATCCTGCTGCCAAAACCTCGTTCATTGGGGCCTTGTCCACCTGTTTTCTATACCCTCTGTGATGCAAGCTCTCGTTAGAACTGTCAAACAAGATGCTCACCTTGTCCTCGCGGATGTGCAGGTTGATGCGTAGGTCGGGGTTGAGCGTGTTGATGTTGGGCCGCATGCCATAGACGTGGCGGAACTGGTCCACGATGGCGTCCTTCATCTTAAGGCCGGCGTACTGCGAGTGGGTGAAATAATGCCCGCTGGTCAAAGCGTCGACACAAAAGGTTTGGTCGGTGCGTAGCAGTTGGCACCAGTTGATTTCCGAGGCTTTCTTATAGAGTTCGTCGGTGTTCTTCGCGAAGAAGGTCTTGAAGGGTTTCAGCACCTTGAGTCCGGTGCGCACGTTGTAGTTGAGGCGGTACATCATCTCTTTGTTGCCTTCGCAGATGACGGCGCGGTGCATTACACGCACGTTCTTTGCCCCTAGATTCTTGATTTCAGCGGCCAGCACGTCTTCCAGTCCAGCCACGGTTTTGGTTATGAGTTGGTAATTGTCTTCCATGACTGCAAAGATAGTGCTTTTTTTCGTCGCACCCCAAGGGGTGCTCCTCTTTTTATAATGTACCCCGGAATTGAGAGTATGAGTTAAGGTGAAAAATGAGTAGTTTTGCAGGGAATAAAAACTTTAGGGAAAATGACAACAAAACGAAGGAAATTCACGAACAAATTCAAGGCCATGGTTGCCTTGGCCGCGAT
>JAILBC010000008.1 GCA_024681295.1 Bacteroidales bacterium | reverse complement strand
GGGAAGCAGTATGAATATTATCGTTTGTATCAAACAAGTTCCGGATACCACTGAAATCAAGATTGATCCGGTAAAGGGCACCTTGATCCGCGACGGTGTTCCGAGCATCATGAACCCTGACGACAAGGGCGGTCTCGAGCTTGCTCTCCGCCTGAAGGACCAGTTTGGCGCCAACGTCACCGTGGTCTCCATGGGTCCTCCTCAAGCCGACGTCATCATGCGCGAAGCCTTCGCCATGGGCGCCGACCGTGCCATCCTTCTCTCTGACCGTAAGTTCGCTGGCTCCGACACCCTGGCCACCTCATACGCACTAGCTGGTCTGTGCCGCAGCTTGGATTACGATTTGATCATCGCCGGCCGTCAAGCCATCGACGGTGACACTGCCCAGGTGGGTCCCGAGATGGCTGAGCATCTTGGCCTGCCGCAGGTCTCCTATGTCTGCGACGCCCAACTGCTGCCCAACGGCAACCTGCTCGTCCACAAAGAGAACGAGGACAGCGTCCAAGTGCTTGAAGTGGAAGGCAAGTGCCTGCTTACTGTGCTGGCATCGGCTTTCGAAGCCCGATACATGACTGTCAGCGGCATCGTTGAGGCCTATAACCGCGAGGTGGAGGTCTGGGGTGCCGACAAGATCGACTATGACGAGACGAAACTCGGTCTGAGCGGTTCTCCCACCAAGGTGTTCCAGTCGTTCCCGAAAGCTCTGAAGGCTCCGGGTGAGGTCCACGAAGTGAGCGAGGAAGAAGCTGTCGAGCTGATCGTTAAGAAACTGAAAGAAAAACACATCATCTAAAAGTTACTGCCATGGAATTGAAAGATTATAAGAACGTATTCGTTTTCGCAGAACAACGTGAAGGTAACATCCAATCCGTTGCTTTCGAACTTTTAGGTAAGGCTCGCGACCTGGCCGATGCTCTTGGCGAGAAGGTCGTGGCCATGTTGCTCGGTTACAACGTCAAAGACCAAGCTCAACGTCTGATTGAGTTTGGTGCTGACGAAGTCATTGTGGCCGATGTGCCCGAGCTGAAGGATTACCTTTCAGAACAGTATTCACAGGTCGTTGACCAGATCATCAAAGAACGCCACCCGAACATCGTGCTTTACGGTGCTACCACCATTGGTCGTGACATGGCTCCGCGTATCGCTGCCCGTCTGAAAACCGGTTTGACTGCTGACTGCACGAAACTTGAAGTCGTTGCTGACGAAAAGAGCAACAACGAGCTGCAGTTCCGCATGACCCGTCCTGCTTTCGGCGGCAACCTGATGGCTACCATTATCTGCCCCAACAACCGTCCCCAAATGTCGACCGTGCGTCCTGGCGTGATGCAGAAGCGTCAACGTGAGGAAGGCCGTCAGGGCCTGGTCACTGATTTCACTCCTACTTTCGATACCTCGAAGTTCAAGGTGAAGCTGGTGAAGACCATCAAGGAAGACAAGACCGTGGTCGACATTGCCGACGCCAAGATCTTGGTCTCCGGTGGCCGTGGTGTGCAGAACAAAGAAGGCTTCGACAAGTTGCAAGCTTTGGCCGATGTCATCGGTGGTGTGGTCTCTTCGAGCCGTGCCATGGTCGACAACGGTGTGATGCCGCATGAAAGACAAGTTGGTCAGACTGGTAAGACCGTCCGCCCGAACCTCTACATGGCCTGTGGTATCAGCGGCGCCATCCAGCATCTGGCTGGTATGGAAGAGTCCGACTTCATCATCGCCATCAACAAAGACAAATTCGCTCCTATCTTCAGTGTTGCCGACTTAGGTATTGTGGGTGATTTGCACAAGATCGTCCCGATGCTAACGGAACGCTTGAAGAAAGAAATCGAGAAATAATTCTTGTTTTTGGATTTGAATGTAGAGACGTCATAATTATGGCGTCTCTACTTTTTTGGCAGAGACGGGGCCTACGGGTTCCGTCTCATTTTATTGTAATTCCTGACCCGAGATATTGTATCTCTTTCCGTCTTTGATAATGATTATTTGACCGTTTTCGAATATCTTCAAGACCTTATTGTGCTCCAAAGGATTTTCGTTTTCGGTAATGCCGTAATTAGTTTTCTCAATTGGGTCTGACCACACAATTTCGGATTCATTTCCGTTGGCGAAGACCGCACTTGTTCCGTATCTATAAAAACCGATGGGAACGTCTTTCCAAGTGGTATCCATGAAAGAGGACCCCGTGGCATTCTCCGTAAGCATCACGATGTGGTCTTCGTCATCCTCGCGGTAAATCCTGAAACCTGTGATCTGGGAAAACAAGCTTTTGATCTCGTAAACAAACAATACATCATCAACTACAATGAACAAGGCTTGCTTTTCTCCGTATTTTCCTATGCAAGCACCGAGGGCGAATCCGTCAAAGCTTATCGGAATCTGATCATTAATACTATTGTTGGTGATGTCAAAATCGAATACTTGGCCGCCTTCAATCAGCATCAATAGGTGTGGGCTCCCGTCCAATGCATTGATGTAGCCAGCTCCTCTGATGTTATTGGGTATGTTCGGTCCATTCTTGATTCTTTGGCCTTGTCGGTTAACCAGTGTTATTTTGGATTGAAAAACAGGATACATTTCAAAATGGGTTATCCAGAATCCGTCATTATCGGGGTCGTAAACGCAGTTCTGAATACTCGTGTTCATATTAACGCTGTCGATGATTGTCTGGTTGGCAAGGTCAATGCAACATAAGTATTTGTCATTGAAGTAATTACTACTGTTTCTACTGTAAAAGTAATTACCGTCGTATGTCAGGTTTTGTGGGATAAAACCATTCTCAAAGTTGAAAGAATCCATCAGCTCACCGTCCATGGTGTATTTCCCGAAAACGAATTCGGTTTGTGTAGGATAATAAGTATTGCAGTAGGTGTAGATAAATTCGTCGTCCGTCACCACACCTTGAGCAACATTAATATTAAACTGTTTCAGAAGTGTCCAATGGGTGTCGTCAGAATTCCACGAAAGGTTCACACTGGGGTTATCGGGATTGTGTGTGTCGATTGCCGTGACCTGCTTTACCGGAAGATAAGAGAAACATGCCTCAATATTATTGATATCGTCCTCAACATCAACGGTATACGAAGTTGAATAGGAGGTAATCATACCATCTGTTTTCCAACAATAAAACGCGCAATTCTCAGCAGGAACAGCGGTTAGGGTACATTGTTCGCCAATATGGTACTCACCAGCCCCTATAACGATTCCGGCTGTCGGAGGGTTGATGGTAACTTCGACCTGATAGGGCTCATAGTTGGGATCGATGCCAAAAATGGCGTAATTGTAATTGCTGAAATTGTATCCGACAGGATTTAAATTGCCTAAGGCATAATAACCGTCACCATTGCCGCCCCATCCCCAGTTGAAATGAAGCATGTCGTTTTCGTCGTACCCATCGCACACAAAGGCATGGCTTGGGCCGCCTTTGCCGGAGTATAGTACAGGATGCTGACGATCAAGATCGTTTTTCAACAGTTCAAGCCATGCGGTATTGTCGTTACCTTTCTTTACTCCATAAAGAAGTTTGGAGTAATTGAAATAGCGTTTCAGGGCGTCGGGAACATCTTTTGTTTCGGCACCCGAGCCGTTGCTCGAGTAACTCATATCCACGGAAACACCACAATGGTAAAGCAGCGTCGCTACTGCCTCGATTTCAGCATCGTTGGAGTTTCCGTTCAACGAATCGGGCATGAGCTCCCAATTATAAAGTGTGTTGCCGAAATCGGCCGATAGGGTAGTGCCGTTGTTTGAGGAATAGGAGTGGGATCCCCAGCCTGAAGAGGGATACTTCCAATAATTCATAATCTGTCCCATGGCTACCCCAACGCACCCTACTTCGGCGTGACCACATGGACCACTCATTTCGGGGCAGAGGCTGTTGTAAAGGCATCCCTGATGCCATCTTGTGGTAATTAGCGGCGTCACTACTTTGGAAGCTTTCTTGTCGTTGATCCGACCTGTGCTTTTCGCCAGTTTCCATTGTTTTGCCGTGAGTTCATCGGCAACGGTATGGTTCTCAATGCCAAATTGGATTCTTGTTGTGAAATCCTGAAGGTATTCTTCCATTTGGATGGGAATGTCGTTTGGGTCAAACTGGCTCTCGTGTGAGTAGCCGATGATAGGAGTCTCGCAATCGTCGGCAGAAACAATCACGAAACCGTTTCTCGCATTGAAGACATAGAAAGTGGGAATGCCTTTGTTGGTTTGGTAGGTGGATGCAATTTGAATATCATGGGTCTTCATGAACATAGCCGCAATGGCTTTGGCGGTCTCTTGATCAACAGGACGAGCCGTCAACCCAAGGGTCAAACCAAAAAAAGTCAAGAATAATAGTAGGTGTTTCCTCATGTTTTAATGCAAATCTATTTTAATCCGTGTCAGATCACTGGTGTATGTCCGCAAAGATAAAAAATCCTTCTATTTCTAGCAATACCCAACTATTTTTGTACCTCTGGTGTATTATTCCGTGATATATGCTTGATTCATGTAAACCCTCTTCACAAGGGCGGTGCAGAGTTTGTTTAGCTCTTTGTTGAGTGACTTCTGTTCACATTTGTCGAGAGCTGCGTAGGAACCTCCATGCTCCTTAAGGAAGTCATCGAGAACATCTTTGGAGAACAACCCCATTACTTTGCCGAAATCTTTTGGGAAGTGAACCTCACCGATATGGCTCACTACGTTGGCCAAACGGTTTTCTGTTACATAGGCTTCACCTTCCTCAATCAGAGCTTTCAGCGCATCGCTGTAGGGAACAGGTTCGGTAAAAAGCTTATTACGTTGCTTCACACTCTTCTTTTCAGCGAAACGGTCGTTTTTGCTTTTAATTAACACTCGTGAGCCATTCCTCAGATACATTGGTACTACGGGACGGATGACTATGCCCTCGCAGATGTTATCCATGATGGCAGGCAGCCCCAGCCATTCTGCAATCTTGCTTTGGAAATCGTTAGGATGTTTTAGACACTCAATTAACGTTCCTCGAAAGAGTGTCTGGGCATAGAAGAAGCCATTGGCTTCAAAGAACTCGTTCACCTCATCAACAGGGAGGAACTTGCCTCCATCGTTGGTGAAGAGGTAGATGTCGAAAGCGTAAAACTCATGCTCGGGGGTGTAGCAAACGCCCTTCTGAATCAGCGATAGTTTATGGCTGGCTTTTACGCTGTCGTGAGGATATAAGCCGCCAAACATTTCTCCAAAGATGGAGATTTGAGTAACTACAGGGTACTTTGCTTTAATATCAGCGAAAAGCTTTAGAACCCTATCTTTGTATTGGTCCAACAGTTCTGGGTATTCGTAGAACTTTTCACCATCATTCAGGATGGAGGTTCTTTTAGCAAATCCCACCTCCTTACCATCACAGAGGAAACTGGTGTTGGCCCCATGAACCTTTTCCTGTACCACATATTCCAAATCTTGTGGCATTTCAGCCACAACGTGCTCCATGAACTCACGGCTGAAGGAGTTTTCAATGGAACTGTACTTCTTGAATTCTAACATTTTTTTCTTTTTTAATCCCAATACGGGCTGTTATTTTATTCTATTGTCATTATCTTTTTCATCTCTTCTTCATCGGGTAATAACTCCATCAGTTTCTTTTGCCCAGCCTGATAGGTGGCAACGCCCATGGGTCGCTGATAGTCTTGTAGAACATATTCGACAAAGGTTCTGTCTGCGTCCTTACAAAGGATGATTCCGACAGGAGGGTTCTCTCCTTCAAGCCTTTCGTCATCATTCAAAACATGAAGATAGGGGATAATTGTCCTAAGTAACGACGAAATTGTTGGGCATCTTACCTTGGTTATGGTAAGCGTCTTCGGCGATTCTATGTCCTAACGCTTCGTAGCTTAGTTGTAAATCAGAACATAGTTGAATGTAAAACTTCCGTTCCTCCATGGTTTTTGTCTTTGACAGAATCATTACGTGGTGAGAAAAACCAATGCTAAAAAAAGCAGCGAAGGGGATGTCGGAAAAGATAGTAGGCATAAGTGAATTTTTGTTTTCCTCTTGTTCTAATTTGGCAGATGCGTCTGCCAAATTAGTGTCAAACATCTTCCATTGTTCATAGAACATTCTCATATTCCTTAAGTTACGTGGTGAGAATCCTCTGAGCCCCGGCAACTCTGCAGATAATTGTCTACTGATGGCCTCGATGGCATCCTTGCCCCAAAATCCTGAACGGGAGTTTTGAGAGATGTACCGGCCAATGCCGTAGTACAGTGCCAATTGTTCTTGATTAACGCTCGCCAAAGCTTTTGCTTGGCTTTGCAAAATCGCCGTCTTGATCTGTTTGACGGCATCGTTGTACTGTGGAGTGAGTTTTTCTTTCATAGGTGTTTTAGTTTATGTTCACTCAGTAGTATCGAAAAACCGAAAATGTTTCATTGAAAATCCATTTTTTTTGTACTTTCGCTTAATAAAACCTATTCGTTATGTTAGCCAAAGGAACAAAAGCCCCTTATTTTGAGGGCAAAGACGAAAACGGAAATACCGTTAAACTGACTGATTTCACTGGAAAGAAACTGGTCCTTTACTTTTATCCCAAGGATAGCACTCCGGGATGTACTGCAGAAGCATGTGATTTGCGCGATAACTACGAGCGGTTTCTCGCTCTCGGTTACAATGTAATTGGAGTTAGCCGTGATAGTGCCGCGTCGCACCAAAAGTTCATCGCCAAGTATAGCCTGCCTTTCCATCTTATCGCCGATACCGACCTCACCAT
The DNA here is from genome assembly GCA_024681295.1 of Bacteroidales bacterium. Taxonomy (GTDB): domain Bacteria; phylum Bacteroidota; class Bacteroidia; order Bacteroidales; family F082; genus Limimorpha. The sequence continues at coordinate 50,461 of JAILBC010000008.1, read as the reverse complement.
CCTAAAGGCCTATGAGGCTTGGGGCGAGAAGAAGATGTACGGCAAAGTCACGGAAGGAACGCTCCGCACTACCTACGTCATTGATGAACAAGGTGTGATCATTGATGCCATCAACAAAGTCGACACCAAGAATCATACGGCACAAATCCTATAACATGACCCCAGCATGAACAACCGAAACATCCTTGTAACCATCCTTTTCCTGTTGTTCTCTGGAATGGCATTCGGCCAACATATGCTCACCTACCAGTCGTATGTGAAAGACGTAGAGCGCCAGGACACCACGTTGGTCCGTGTGCTGGAAAACAACGGACAACTGAAAATAGAATCGCTAGGCAATAAAGTTAGCAATCCTATTCCAGGATATGCAGAAAGCGTTACTTGTGTGGATTACCTGCAGGATTCGGTGTTCACCCTGCTGCAATACCCCGATGGCCGGTATTACAGCGCCTATCCATTCAGCGACAACGACGTGGTCTTTACCAAAGAAGGAAAGGAAAAAGTCTTGGGATACTACTGCTTTAAGTATAAAACCATCATTAATTCAAATACCATAGAAGTGTGGATGACCAAAAAACCTGGTTTCGAAGCTACGCCCATGCCGCAGTTGGGACATCTACACAGTGTGATGGTGCGCTGTGTGAGAAACGGCAATTACGTTACCGATCTCAGCACCATTAAGACAGATAAATCGGCCAAAAATCTGATACCCAGCGATAAGGGTGAACGTAAGACCTCCCGTGAATTGAGTCAGTTGCGCAAGGATAAACTCGTAATGCGTATCCCGGTCTTTGCGGATGAGCAGATCCATTTTGCCGACTACGAGCCGTTCCAAGGTGAGATTCCCTTTGATACCACCATCCATTTCAGCCATGGCACTGTCATCGTCAAACGGATGCAACTGCCTCAACTGCCAGAACATTACCAGATTTTTGCCGAGATCCATCAACGTTCTAACGGCGATGCATACGACCGTACGGCATCGGTGTTCGTGATTCCCACAGAAAAGGACAGGAGTTTCCGTGATGGACTTCAACAAGGAGTGGAAGCAGTGCCTGTTTTCGAAGCGAAAGACGGCCAACAATACCAAGGCATCAAGGCGGAAAACGATTATCTTCCGCTGGTTGAGTTGGTACGTTTCTTTACCTCATTCGGTGCAGGCCATTTCAACGATAAGGTTCAAATCGACGGTCTTACTTGGACCGAAGAGAATTACTACAAGCAGGAAGTCAGTGAGCTTCGCGACCGTCTTCAAGGCGATGTGCTCATTGGCGCTTTCATTGGTAACTACGACAAAGGAGGGCACAAACTTTCTCTTGACCTTGTAGCCTATCCAGGCGAATACGAATGGCATGATGAGCCTTGTCACCAACACTCCATCCCACTGTTCAACACCTGCAACGTGCTGGAAATGTCAGGCCAGAACTACGGACGCCTATTTGCCACTGATAGCCTCGAAACAACCTTTGAAATCCCCGAAGGAGCTACTAACATTCGTCTTCGTTACCTCAGTACTGGCCACGGCGGCTGGGGCGGAGGCGATGAATTCAACCCCAAGGGAAACGTGATCTATATCGATGGTGTCAAGCGTTTCAGTCATACCCCATGGCGTTGCGACTGTGCCACCTTCCGCGACCAGAATCCTGTATCAGGCAATTTCTGGAACGGAGTCTCCTCATCTGATTACTCCCGTTCCGGCTGGTGTCCCGGTACCACTACCAACCCCGTGTTTTTCGACCTTGGCGACTTAAAACCCGGCAAACATACCATCCGAATTGCCATTCCCCAGGGTCAAGACGAAGGTGGTAGCTTCAGCCATTGGATGGTGTCGGGTGCCATTTTATATGAAACAGCAAAATAGTCCGGGCATTTCGGCTTGTAACTGTTTGCTGATAGAGGTAATAGCATCTTTACCCCAAAACCCTTTTCGTGTGTTGAACGAAATGTACCGGCCAATGCCGTAATACAGTGCCAATTGTTCTTGATTAACGCTTGCCAAAGCTTTGGCTTGGCTTTGAAGGATAGCCGTCTTTATCTGTTTGACGGCATCGTTGTACTGTGGAGTGAGTTTTTCTTTCATAGGTGTTTTTGTTTATGTTCACTCAGTAGTATCGAAAAACCAAAAATGTTTCATTTTGAAAGTGATTTTTTTTTATTTTCGCTTCCAAAGTCTTAAAAACTAAATACAGGTCCAATGAAACGCATGAAGAGTTTTTTATTAATTGTTTTTTTAGCCGTTGCTTTTGTGGCGCCGGCTCAGACCATTACCATCGGTGAAGGCACGGGACAAACGACCCAAGTGCCGTTCAACACATTCGCCAATTATTCTTTTACAGAGCAACTTTTTCTTGCCAGCGAGATTGAATTTGCCGGATACATCAAGGCCATTAAGTTTCGTATCGCTTACAGCTACAATACTGAGGCCACGACGGATCTCAATGTCTATTTGAAAAATACGTCAAGAAGTTATTTTTCAGACCCGTCTGAATTCGAACCGATTTCCTCCGAAAACCTGGTGTTTTCAGGGATGTGGACCATTCCAGCCAATACCGACGACTGGATGACCATCAATTTCGACACCCCGTTTTATTACAATGGTACAGACAACCTTTTAATTGCCATCGATGAGAACTCAGCTAACTACGACATCCGTTATTTTAGGTATGTAGATGTTGAGGACCTCACCCTCAGTTATTCAGACGATTACATCAATCCCGATCCATTGGACTTAGGCTCATTTACAGGCCTTAAAGAAGTAGTGGATCAACGTGCCAACATCAAGTTGGTTTTTGGACCCAACGATGGCGTAAATGAAATCACGAAGACGACCCTGACCGTTTATCCGAACCCTGCGAACGATGTCCTATATTTGGAAGGCGTCCATGACGAAATGGTCAGTGTTTACGATGTCACAGGCCGTTTGGTCATGCAAAAGTATTATAAAGATCAACTTCCCATAGAACATCTGGAAAGCGCTGTCTATATGGTCAGCACAAGTCGAGGCATGGTGAAATTCATAAAAAAATAAAATATCATGAAACGCTTATTTACAATCTTAGCCCTCGTGCTGATGACCATTGCCGCATCAGCGCAAAACACCAAACCGCAACCCCTAACCCAGGAAGAGTTCGAATCTTTATGTCCAACGCCGCCCATGGGCTGGAATAGCTGGAACAAGTTCGGCTGTGATGTCAACGAAGAACTGCTGATGGGTGCCGCCGACGCGTTGGTGGCCTCAGGCATGAAAGACGCAGGCTACGAATACATCGTGGTGGACGACTGCTGGCAGATCGACCGTGACGCCGATGGCAACATCGTGTGCGACCCGGAACGCTTTCCCCACGGCATGAAATACGTGGCGGATTACATCCACTCCAAAGGACTCAAATTTGGCATCTATTCTTGTGTTGGCACACATACCTGCGCTGGCAGACCGGGCAGCATGGGACATGAATACCAAGATGCCTTGTTCTATGCTCGCACGGGCGTGGATTACCTGAAATACGACTTCTGCAACAACCGCGGCACCAACTCCAAGACGGCTTACACCATCATGCGTGAGGCGCTGAAATCAGCCGGACGCCCCATCGTGTTTAGCATCTGCGAGTGGGGGAGTACCAAACCCTGGGAATGGGCCCAAAGCATAGGTCATCTCTGGAGAGCCACCGGTGATATCATCAACACCTGGGACGGCAAGGCTGACTGGGGCGGCCACGGCATGGTCAACATCATCGACTTGGTGCAAGACCTCTATCCCTACAATGGTCCCGGTCACTGGAACGATCCCGATATGCTGGAGGTGGGCAATGGGGGCATGAACACCATCGAGGACCAGAGCCATTTCTCGATGTGGTGCATGCTGGCCGCACCGCTGATGGCCGGCAACGACCTAAACAATATGAGCGAAGATACCAAGCGCATCCTCACTAACAAGGACGTCATCGCCATCGACCAAGACCCGCTGGGCATCCAGGCGCATCTCTCCGTGGCCATGGGCGACCGTCAGATCTGGGTGAAGCAACTCGCTAACGACGAATGGGCGGTTTGTTTCTTCAACCGTAGTGAAACAGCATGGGAACTCAATTACAATTGGAACGACATCCCTGAACTGCGCGCCACAGGCAATAACTTCAGTGTTTATGACCTCTGGCAACACAAGACCATCGCTAAATCCACCAAGAAGAACGTGGTGTCCAGCATTCCTTCCCATGGGGTGCTGATGGTCAGATTAACTCCCGTGAAATAAAAAAGTTTATATTTGCAATTTGTACTAAAACAAATCGTCATGAAAAAACTGTTCTTTACTCTAATAGCGCTGCTGCTCTCGTCGGTGGTGATGGCAGGAAGCCTCGTTAAAATTAGTTACTCAAATCAAGCTGAGTTGGAGAAACTCTTTGCCGATCCGAACCTCATCATCCACCACTACTCCAATACGGATGTGTATGCTACGGCTGAAAAATTTGATGCTAATACCATGGTGATGATCGATGAAAACGCCTTCCAAGACTGTGAGGTCTACACCCTGCTTTACGGAGGCTCAGAACCGGTTGTTGTCAAAGGTCCCGCAATGCCTTTAAAGAACGACGGTGCTGTTGCGATTTTCAATAAAAGGGCTCGTCTTCCGCAACGCAACCGTGACTTCCCTGTGGTAACTGAGGAAAACAACATCATCCGTGAGATGATGGAGCAAGTCAACATGGACTCGCTGGAAGGTACAGTGCAGCATTTGCAGGATTACCAGAACCGTATGTGGAACTCTGATAACGCCTTTAACGTTTCCGATTGGATTGCCAGCAGGATGGCAGCACTCGGACTGGAGGTTGAACAGCAGCCTTTCTATGCCAATACTTGGACAGGTAGTGGCCAAGCGGCTCCCAACGTCATTGGCATTCAGCGCGGAACCCTCTATCCCAATACTTATGTGGTGTGCGGCAGCCATTTCGACTCCTTCTCCTATGAAGCCATGTCTGGCAGCGGCACATGCCCTGGCGCCGACGACAACGCCACAGGTGTGGCTAGCGTGCTCGAATCGGCAAGAATCATGACCCAATATGATTTTGAATATAGTATTATCTATTGTGCTTTCGGTTGCGAGGAAATGGGGCTTTACGGCAGCGAGGCCTATGCTTCGCGTTGCCAGCAGGAGGGTATGGACATCATCGGCTACTTCAACAACGACATGAACGGCTACCTCTGGGGTGATGTGATCCATATCGACTGCATCTATCCCGAGTCTGTGGCTCCCATCGGTAACTATTACATGAATGTGGCCAACATTTATTTCCCCGAGATGCCGGTGCAGCATGTCGACCTCACCTATGGCGACAGCGACCACACCTCGTTCAACAACCATGGTTACATGGGTATTTATCCTTTCGAGGATGTCGAACATGAAAGTCCCTACATCCATACTCCGAACGATTTGATTGGTCCGTCTGTCACAAGTTTCGCCATGTCGCAGCGCTATTGTCAGATGAACATCGGCTGCCTGGCTGAGATTGCCACGCTGGCAGGAGAGACCCCAATGGTGGAATGCAACCCGGTCCAAAACTTCCATCTGGAATATCCTAACCCCGGTAGGGAGATGTCACACGTTGCCTTAGTTTGGGAAGCTCCTTTGGAGGGCTCTACGGGAACCTGTCAGAAATACGAAGTCTATCGCAATGGATCCTTTCATGCTACCGTCGAACACGGCAATTACGCATTGTTTGGCTATAATGACACGATTGAAGTCGGTGAACATGTCGACTACTTCGTGAAAACAGTGTACGACGACGGCTGCGAAGCCGACTCGGAGACCCTTGAAGCCATCGGCGTATCCGACAACGTCAACGAATTCGCTAATAAGGTTGCTGTCTATCCCAACCCCGTCGAAGACCAACTGACCATCGAAGCCGAAGACCTTCAACGCGTTGTCATCTATAATCAGTTGGGTCAACAAATAGCTTCAATTGATAAAATACAATCCAACCTGACCCTATCTGTAGAGTCCTTCCTCCCTGGAGTCTATTTCCTCCAAATCATCTCCAATAACGGAACAACAATCAATAAAACCATAGTAAAATTATGAAAAAGTATTTGTTTGTCATTGCCGTCCTGATGCTCGGCATCGTCAGCTGTCACCGCCAAAACCTCAGCGACACCGACCTCGTAGTCGTTGACCATGGCATGATGAGTCTTTATGACGTGGAAACACAAGCGCTGACCCCTTTTGAAAATGAACCCGACAGTGTGCTCAACCTCCTTTTCGACGAAAACAACCATCTCTATTACACCGTATCGAAAAATGAGAAGCTCTCGCTCAAAATGATTGACCTGAATGCATCCAAGCCGGCACCGAAACTGTGCGCCGATTGGAATATGACCCTGCAGAACTCCATTGACGAATTCTCAGGCGACGTGTCGAACATCTTCTGGGATAAAACCAAAGAAAACATCTGCATCCACAAGACCGACTATGATGATTACGATTACTCGATATTGTTCTACAATGTCAATACGGGAAAAATAACGGAACTCTCTGGCGACGAGGCTTATACTGCCTATTATGTAGACAAGGACTTCGATGCCAGCCATTTCTTCTCCGAAGCCCGCGACATGTATTATGCCACCCCCAACGGGAAGATCTGTCTCACTGACAAAGTAGATTTCACTAAGGCTTTCGAGGATGAAGCCGAGCTGGAAGACCTCTATTTCGACCCCGAGGCTGTCAGTCCCGATGGTCAACGTCTGGTTTACGCCGCTACCATCTACTGGGGCGAGGGCTGGGGCTTCTACGGTCTCGCTAACCTCGACGGTTCCAACCAACGCTTGATGATGGACACCGACATCTGGGATCTCATCCCCCGATGGCTTCCCAACGGCACCTTGGTGTATGTGGGCAAGGCCCCGCGCCCGAAAGAGGATCCGGAATATGACGAAGAATGGAACAACACCCAGCCTTGCATCATGCTGCTCGATTCCAAAGAAAACGCCAAGCAACTTTCTTTAGGCAAGACCTTTGCCGTGAAGCCTTGTGGCGAGAAGAAAGATTTCATCCAGCAGCAAACTAACCTGGCAGGCTGTGACGTGGCGGTGCTCGACCAAGGCAAGGTCACCTTCTACAACTCCACAACGGGCGAGTTCGTGCCTTTCGTGAATGAGAACGACTCGGTAATCAACGGCGTGTTCGTCAATGGCGATGACTTCTACTATACCGTTGCCATCGGCGATGAGCTCTACTTGAAAGAGGTCTACCTGAGCGACTATGTGACACAGCCCTCGATGCGCACCAGTTGGGATCTCAAACTCGACGACTGCGTCAGCCAGACCTACGGCAAGGCCTCCACGCTGGCTTGGATTCCTGCTTTCGACCGCGTTGGCATCAGCTACAACTTCAGCTGGGACTACTACAACTTTGCCGACATCAAGTTCTTTGCCTACTACGACAACAAGAAACTCGATGGTTGGAGCGAGGATGAGGATGTTGAGACCGACGTCTACGACGAAGAGTTCTGGAAATATGAAAACGACTTGGAACACTTCGTTTCAGACGAGAACCAGTATTTCTACATCCCTGAAGACGGGGAAGACATCTGCCTGACCGACCAGATCAACTTCGAGGAATACTGCTCCGATCCCGAGTATTATGAAGCGCCCGAGTTCGTGTTCTATTCCATCAATCCCACCCGTACCTGTGCCACCTTTGGCAGCATCATCGAATGGGGCGATCTCGGCCACGGCCCGCTGTGCATGTCCTCGCTCGATGGTAAGGTGCAGGTAGCCTTCAAAGACACCGACGCCGCCGACCTGACCTGGGGTTGGATGCCCGATGGCTCCTTGCTTTACCTCAACGGGAGAAGCATCATGATCGTCCATCCCAATGGCACCGAGGAAATCTTCGCCGAAGCCAGCGATTTCGTGGTGAGCACGAAATAATTCTGAGTCGTTTTTGAATTTTCGGCAAAACAGTTTGATTTTAAACTTTTATTAGTATTTTTGCACAGTAAAAGTCTAATATTAAACTGTTATGAATGATATTTACATGCTTTCAGACACCATAATCTGTGAGAGAATAGGCTGTCGGTTGAAGCAAACCAGACTGAAACAGAACATCACGCAGCAGAGCCTCGCCGAGGCCGCCGGAGTGTCGCTGTCGTCGCTCAAAAAGATCGAAAAAGGTGAAATCGGTTCATTCGACTCGCTGTTGAGAGTGATGCGCACTTTGGGACTTTTGGACGTGCTGCGGCCCCTGGCGGAAGAGGAACAACTCAGCCCCAATGAATACTATGCGTTGGTGCATGCCGCCCAAGCAAAAAAGACCCGAAAGCGAGCGGCAAAGAAACTCCATCAAACCAATAAGGAGGAGTCGTCATGGTAGATGTGGCAAGAGTGTATATGTACGGTATCCCTGTGGGGACGTTCAGATGGGACGAGCAACACGAGGTTGCCCATTTTGAATATGATTCCAGTTTCGTGGATCGTGGTTTGGAACCCTCGCCGCTGATGATGCCTGTGCGAGAAGGACGCGTTTACTCGTTTGCCGGTCTGGATAGGGAGACTTTTAAAGGCCTGCCGGGCATGTTGGCCGACTCGCTGCCCGATACCTACGGACGAGCGCTGTTCGACAAATGGCTGGCCCTGACGGGCCGCACAAGCAGCAATCCCATCGAGACTCTCTGTTTCTTGGGCAAGCGTTGCATGGGTGCCTTGGAATTTGAGCCAGCTATGGATGTTGCTTACGACCCCAATGCCAGATTCGAAATCGACTCGCTGGTGAGCGTGGCCAGCGACGCATTGTCCCAGAAGTCATCCTTCGGCGTGAATCTCAACGATGACAAAAAAACAGCCATCGCCGAAATCCTGCGGTTGGGGACATCGGCCGGAGGTCAGCGGGCAAAGGCAATTATCGCCTATAACAAAGATACGGGGGAGGTGCGCTCCGGACAGGTTGAAGCGCCAGCAGGCTTCGAGTATTATCTGATTAAGTTGGACGGTGTTTCAGCCACTGTAGGCCTTAAGGCAACGGGTAACTATGGACGTTTGGAGTACTCTTTCTATAAACTGGCGAAAGCTTGCGGCATCGATATGACCGAGTGTTCACTGATTGAGGAGAACGGACGGGTGCACTTCCTGACCAAGCGCTTCGACCGTCAGAACGGAAAGAAAGTCCACATGCAGACGCTCTGTGGCATCGCCCATTTCGATTACCGTCTTCGTAGGGCCTATTCATACGAGCAGGCCTTCAACGTGATGAGGGCATTGCGATTGCCTTATTCGGAGGCGCAGGAAATGTTCCGCCGTTTGGTGTTCAATGTGGTGGTTCGTAACCAGGACGATCACACCAAGAACATCTCGTTCCTGATGGACGAGAGCGGCAAATGGCGTCTTTCGCCTGCCTACGATATGGGTTATGCCTACAATCCCCAAGGTGGCTGGACAGCGACGCACCAAATGTCGGTGAACGGCAAGTTCGATGGTATCACACGTGATGACTTGCTTGTTTTTGCTCGTCAGAACAACATCAAGGATTCCTCATCAATAATCGATGGCATTTGTGAGGAGGTTTCTAAGTGGCCCACCTTTGCTGCCGATTGCGGCGTTCCTCGTAAAACAACGGAAGCAATCTTTTCGAATATGCTGATGAATTTCTGAGTTATTTTGTATCAGAAGAATCCGGGAGTATAGCGGTGGTGTGAGGAAGAAATAGTTTTGAGTTTTGGATAAGAATTGTTAATTCTCGTCCAGAAAAGGAACATTCTCTTCTTTTTGAATTATTTTGAATCTGTACTGGACCTACAAAAGAAAAAGTCCTAACCTCTCTCGGTTAGGACTTTTTTGGTGACCCGGCTGGGGTTTTCGATTTAAAACTGCATACTACCGAAATACTTATAATTACCATAAAAATCAATCGTTTACAAAAATAGCGATTGCAAAGTGTCTTAATTCGGTTGTGCAATATTGCAAGTTGGTTGTGCAAATTTCATACCTTTGCACAACCAATTTTTTGTTATGGAAAGGATAGAAATTCACAGCAGGACAACCAAGGAAAAAGGGGCGATCAAACTGCGCTTCCGTCTTACGGACGGGAGAAAGGTGCAGTTGTTCCACAAGAGCGACATCATCGCTGACCTTGACGACCTGTCAAAGCTTAACAAGGACGGGACGTATATCGCCGGCTTGAGAAAGCGGACCCAAAATCTCATAAAACTCCAGGAGGGTGTTTCAAATGAGATTGCCGCAATGATGCGGGCTTACGACGTGATGAAAAACAGGGGGATTGAGGCAAGGAGTGATTTGTTCGAGCAATTGGTGTATGACGAATTGCACCCGGAGATTGCCGCCGTGAAGACCAGCGGCACGCTGCTGGAAAGGTTGCAGCTATATATCGACGACAGCATGGCCGCCGGTTTATGGGGTGCCTCGCGCAATTCGTTCTACAACCTTCTGCACAAGGAAATGCAGCGACACCTCACCATCATCGGAAGGCTGGGCATCGGGCCGCAGGATTTGACGGCCAACGACCTGATCGGGTTCAGGAACTTTCTTTTCGACGAATACAAGTACGTCGATAAATGGAAGAGGCTCTATGAAGACGAGCCGGAGAGGATGATTCCGAAAAAGAGACGGGGCCAGAACACTGTGGCGACGAGGATGAAGCAGCTGAGGGCGTTCTACGGGCACTTGGAGGACTGCGACGAAATACAGAAGTCCCCTTTCCGGAAGATGGGAAAGGAGCGGTCGAAGATAACCATGAGGGAACGTTACGACGATCCCGTGTTCCTGCATTACGACGAGTTCAAGAAGGTTTTCAAGGCCAATGTGCCGGACACCCTGGCAGAGACCCGTGACGCTTTCGTTCTGCAGTGCTCATTCGGATGCAGGGTAGGCGACTTCAAGAAGTTGTCGATGGCCAACATCAGCGTCGATCCAAACGGCATTCCTTACATCCACTACCTGCCAGACAAGACAAAGAAGATATACACCACTGAAGTTGAAACGCCTATCGTTCGTTTTGCCCTTGACATCATCAAGAGAACAAATTTCAAGTTTGCGATTTTGAAGTATGTGACCGGGAAATCCGGCTACAACGCTAAGATCAGGAAGCTGCTGGAGCACTGCGGCATCGACAGGAAGTGTACGGTGTTCAACGAGGAAAAGAACGACAACGAGTATATCCCGCTATACAAGCTTGGGAACACAAAGCTGTGCAGGAAAACCCATGTTGACATCATGAACAAGGCCCAGGTGAACAGATACGCCGCAGGGCTGCATAGGATTGGATCCAATGCCGTGGATAGATATACGATGCTTGAACTGAAGGACAAGTTCAAGTTGATGTGCTACGCTTTCGGACAGAAGGAATACAAGGTTGACAAGGACTTGAACGTCATAAAATAAAAAAAACACACCGGGCCGTCACGGATGGGTGTGTAAAAACAGTTCCAAAATGAATAGATATTGTTGCGGGGGCTGGACTCGAACCAGCGACCTTCGGGTAATGGGCCCGCCAAGCTACCACTGCTCCACCCCGCATCTGCCTATAATAGTGCAGGTCGGGTCGGTTGGTTTGTTTTCTTATGCGGTTTTCTTCATCATCTGCAGTTCTCCGCACAAAGCCTCGCACAATACCCTGCTCATGTTGACCTCGACCGCGTTGCCGATATATTTTTTCTGCTCGGTCTGGGTCCCAATTAAGGTGTAGTCATCGCCAAAACCCATGATGCGTTTCAGTTCCGGAATTCTTAACATTCGCATCTTGATGTCGATGATGCCATAGCAGGCCATGAATTCCTTGATTTTCTTCAATGACTCGGAATCATCTTCGTAGATCACTATGGCCGTTTCTCCTTGTTCGGTGCTGACGAGATACGGCGGCATTTTATCCATGCGGGCAATAAGGGTAAAACAAGGGTTGTCGATGGAGCCTCCTGGTGATTCGTATTGAGGATTCATCAGGTATTGTGGCGTGACGAGTTTCATCTTGGGCACCGCAGTAACGGTCGGCGACGGCTCGTTGATGTCAGCCGGTGTGCCGTTGCCGTATTGCATATCCATGAACTGACTGCTTACAAGCGCCAGGTGTCCGACGGTCCGAAGCACCGGAGCCGGCAACTCAACGGAATGTTCGTGACCATTGCCGTAATAAGCGTCGATGAATTGCGATGTTACAAGAGACAGTCTGTCTTTGCAGGTAAGAGTCGGTGCAGGTTGGTCAATGTCGGAAGAATAACCGTTGCCATAGTGAACGTCAAGGAACTCCGCACCGACAAGAGCGTGATGATCCTTGCATGTGATGGCTCCACTCGGTTCGTCGATACTAACGTTCTTTCCGGTTGGATCACCGCTGAATTGCTTGCTGAGGAATTGTACCTTAGCCACGCCAAGTCTGTTCTGGGTGGAAACCACGGGGCACGGATCGTCAATGCCGGGTGCCACATATTTACCTGTTCTGCTCCAACTGTTCCACTTGACAAGAAAGGCATCCTTTCCACCAGCGACAAACTTGATCAATCCTGCGTAGATGCGCTCGAGGGTTCGATCTGACAGCGGCTTCTTCCTGGAGAATATGCTCTCACCATTGTCCTGCAGGTCGAGAACTTCCCTAACGGGTTTCCATGGTTTGAGACCTCCGAACATGTCTTTTTTGCCACCCTTACAATGAGTGGGCTCTGGAAAAACGATAGGCAATCCACGTTTGGCAAAGATTCCGAAGAAACGTGTTCGTGAAGTGTACGCGCCGTAGTCTGCGGCGTTCAACAATCTATGCGAAAACTCATAACCGTGTTTGCACATGTTCCTCACCCAACGGAGGTACAACCGCCCTTCATCCATGCTTATCGGCTTTCCGTTCTCGTCAATGTCGCCCCATGACATGAATTCCTCAACGTTTTCGATGTAGATATAATCAGGGTCAACGGCTTCTACATAACGGAACAAATGCTCAGCCAACGTGCGGCTGTCGGCGTCTCTCGGCTGCCCTCCTTTGGCCTTGCTGAAATTCGTGCATTCCAAGGAGGCCCATAGGACAAGTAAAGCCCTTGGGAATTTTTTACGCATTTCCGTCACATGCTCGATTAGTTTTGTGAGATCGAGCGTCCTGATGTCCTCTGTGAAATGAAGAGTGTGTGGGTGGTTTGCGGCATGTGAGGCGATGGCGTTCGGATCGTGGTTGACACAGGCAATCACTTTTGCGCATTTCTTTCCGTTGGCCATTGCTCTCTCAACGCCTGTACTGGTCCCTCCTGCGCCGCAAAAAAGGTCTATGTACAGGAGCTCGATGTTTTCGTTTCTTTCATTCATGGCTTTTTTTATTGTTTATGATTCTGAATTTCTTCAATGTTTCCGGATTGTTGCTGTTTTCCTTCGGTGTCGCCCATCTGAGGTTGACAAGGCGGTTGTCGTGTTTGACGGTGTTGATATGGTCAACACAGCTCTTGTGTCCTGGGTTTTCAAGGAACACCTCAGCGACGAGACGATGCACACGATACGACTTGTGCCCTCTACCCAACCTCAGCCAAACATGCACATATCCGTCTTTTTCGATATATTGGTTCAACAATACTCCGGTAGTCTTGTCCATGACGTTACCCATGGTCGAAACCTGGTAGTCCGGGTGGTTCCTGACGTCGGCCCATTCTTCCATGTCAATAGCGGAATTTGGTAAAGTGAATGACGGCAAGCGGCTGAGATAAATCACAGTCTTTGAACCACTCCCTCCATTCCTCAAAGGAAAGCCCGTCGTGACGTGCTACGTCTTTGATGTCTGCATAGTGGCCGTCGATGTCGAAGTATTTGAAGTTGAAGGCTCCGTCTCTGTCCGGTTGGAATGTCAGTTTTTGTATGCCGACGCCGTTCTCTGCGGTCAGGTTGGCGAGCAAGACCTGTTTTGAATGGTACGGCTTGCCGCTCCATTGCCTGATGGATAGGATAGCCTCGCCTTTGGCAACCTCGTCGATACGCTTCTTCCAAAGGGCGAAGTTGGTCCTGATGGTGTGTATTTTGTGTATGAATTCTTCAAGTTCGGATGGCTTCAAACGCTGGCCTTTCTCAAACAATTCAGCAAAGTCGGTTGGCTGTCCCGCCTTGCTGTGTTTTGACAGGAATTGGCGAGACAAGGTAATTACGTATGTTTTCATCATTCCTCCTTCTTTTTCATTTCTTCAATGAGCGCGTCGGCGTATGAAACAGCCATCTTTGCATAATCTTCTTTCCCTTTTGGACTTGAGAGATTGGTGAATCTCGCAGAAGCAAGAATCCCAACCAACAACCTGCCGGCATACTCATGGCGAAGTGTGCGCCAGTAGGCTTTGCTGTTGTTGTCCGGAAAAGATATAGGATCCTCGATTGATATTGGGTCAATATGTTGGATTACTTCGCCACGTTTCATTTTGGTCATTTCTGCAACACAGCGTTTGCATCTTTTTTTGTAGGATTTTGAGAAGTCCTCTTCGAGTAGGGTTCTATGGCAAATCTCACATTCTTTCATATCGTTTGTTTTTTAACTGTTTTTGTATTTTTCGTCGATTTTATGAAGCTCTATGAGTAGTTTCATTTGTTCTTTTTCCAAGCATTTGCGGCAGTAGGGATTTGATGGGATGTCAGGGTCGAAACAAGGCCAGAACACTTCGGCTTGCTTGCCACATACGACGCATTTGCAGTCTTTTGCATGGGTGATTTTGGATGTCATTCTTTATGATATAATTTGCATTTGAATCCTTTGCGCGGCTCGAAGTCGAAGAAATCCATAGATTTGAACAGCCATGCTCTGTTTGCCCATCGTGCTATATCTTTCTCATATTGCGAAGGGATGCGTTTATTCTCGTAGTCGCGGTATGGCTGAACAAATGGGGTTATACCCAACTCTTTCAGAGTGCGCAGACGAAACAGGTCTTGATCCATTGTTGAGTTGAACCCAACAAGCACATAGCACACAATCTTATAGGCCTTGATGTGTTTTGTCATTGCTTTCAGTTGTTCCGTGAGGTCTATATGAGGCAGGTCCCAGGCTATATGAACACCATTCTTAAGTCGCAGGTTGTTCAAGGCACGGGCTTGCTCTTCGTCTATAATGCGCACATCGACTCCATGGAATTTGACGGGTTGATTGCATTTCTTCAAGTGTTTTACAGCTTCACGCCAATTAGGGTTAGCAAAGAAGTTGTTATCGAGCACTTCAATCCATTTTCCTTTTGGATTCAGATCCATCGGTTCAACAGTGTGAATATCCCCTTCTTTGTCATGTACGAGGCAGAACGGACAGTTTCGTATGCAGCCCCGAGAGTAGAATTGCAGACTAAAATCACATTCAGGATAGATGGAATAGTCTGGCTGTGAATTATCAATCTCAATAGGCAATGTTGACTTTATGTCATAACCAGTGCCTCCTTTGATTATTTCGTTCGCGAGATAAGGGCAGTTATCGTCTGTTGTGAATGTAAAAACTTTCGACATATAGATTCTGTCGTAGTGCAGGAAGGACCATGCCCAATCCACGCTGTCACCTTTTGTATTGTGATAGCCCGCGATCTTCATCAGTGCGAGGTTTGGAAAGTTGTGGCTGTCAACATCTATGAGTCCGATTTTCATTATTCAAATAGTTTTGTCTGTGTTACCGTTGTTCCATTGCTGAGTGTGGTTTCTCCGAGGCATTCGCGTCTGAAGCGCTCCTCAGCCTTTGAAAAGTATTCCGGATTAAATTCGCATCCTACAAAGTCATAGTTCATTTGATAAGCAGCGATACGAGACGATCCGCTACCCATCATCGGGTCAAATATCCCCCCCCCGGTCGCCGGCACCAAAGACCTTCAACAGATATCTGTATAGTTCCACGGGTTTACTTGTGGGATGCCAGTTTACGGAGTCGATAAGACCTCCGCGATTCGAGATCGTAACGTGTTTCGCCGGCATGTCGAAGTCAGTCCAGGCAAACTCGCATTGCGAGAAGTTCGGCCATACTTGCTGTTTATCCCAGCAGACGAAACAGCGGCACGGGCCAAGATTGAAGTAGTTTCCTCCCCAGATGATGACGTGTTGGCATACACGGCGCAACTCGTCGAAGAATTCCTGGCCGGGTCTAACATCCCAGGTCATGTCGTGTTTGTTCAAGGTCCTGTTCTTCAACTTACCCGAGCCTTGTGTCGATTTCTTGTCGAGGCCGTATGGTGGATCGGCAATTCCTATCGAGAAATATTTGTCCGGCAAATCCTTCATGAATTCCATGCAGTCAATATTGTAAACTTCGCTTCTCATACAAAAAGATATGGGGTTACTTGAGTCTTTTTCTTGATGATTTCTATGTATTTCGGATTGAGTTCAAAGCCGACATAATGTCGCTGGTACTTTATCGCGACCATTGCGGTGGTCCCGCTACCCATGAACGGATCCAGTACGATGCCGTCCTTTGGGCAACCGGCGAGGATGCACGGCGTGACAAGCTGTTCCGGAAAAGTAGCGAAGTGGTTGTTGCGCTCTCTGCTCACTGATACGCGCCACACGTCGCGCTTGTTCCTCGTGCCGGTATAGTTGTATGCGTTCCCGCTTTTGGTCCTGTTGAAAGTCTCGCCGTCCATCGTGTATTTCCTTCCTCCGTATCTTGGTGCTTTTGTAGTGTTGAATTTATTTAACGGGGGGGGGTAAACGGACGGCTCTGAGATTGCCTTGTTGTCGAAATAGTATCTTGGACTTTTGCTCATGAGGAAGATATACTCATGTGATTTGGTGCAGCGGTCTTTGACGCTTTCCGGCATCGGGTTTAGCTTTTCCCAAATAATGTCCTGGCGCAGATACCAGCCTTTCTCACGAAGGGCAAAGGCCAGCATCCACGGAATGCCGATCAGGTCCTTGTTTTTGCAGTTTTCGATTTTGTCGTACCTGTATTTGTAGGATGTGTTTTTGAACAACGTACCCTTGTTGGTGCCTTGTTTGTATCTCTTGGCATCTTCCGGATTGATGGCGGCGCCTTTCATTGAACCGGCGTAACTGTCACCGATGACCAGCCATAAGGTGCCAGTAGGCTTCAACACCCTGAATACCTCCATGAACACCTCTGCGAGCCTGTTGATGTATTCCGACGGCGACTCCTCAAGACCAATCTGGCCGTCAACACCATAGTCACGCAAGCCAAAGTAAGGGGGCGATGTTACACAGCAGTCCACGAAGTCCGACGGCATCTGCCTAAGTCCTTCGAGACAGTCCATGCAATGAGTCACGTCTATTTGGTTGAAGTTGTTCATATTGGAAATTTAAGCACGGTGAAGAGTGCTTATTTGGTAATCGGTTCGTAACAGATTGTCGGTGAAAACGTTACGTTGTTCAATCAAAATCGTTCAGTATCATAAGAAGGCCGCATTTCTCGGCCACTTCTGATTCAAGGCGGCATCCGTTGGATTTTTCCCAGCCTTTTGCCAGGTAGATGTGGTCGCAATCAAGAAGAAGTCTCAGGTCAAGCTTCAAGTGTTCTTCATACGGGGCGTTATCGGGAAGTCCTTTGCTCAGCGGATTCACGGTCTCGAAACTGAGATTGTGAAGTCTTTCCTCTATTTTGGCCGCCGTTTCCCGACGCTCGTTCAAGTCATAGCCAGTAATGGGCAAACTGATATAACATTTCATTCGTCGCTCCTTTCCGTCTCTGTTTCGTCTTCTGATTCAGCGTCTCTTGCGGCATCCATAAAGAAGTCCATCATCATGTTTTCCTTCCTCAAATCCTTTGTCTTTGAATAAGACATGTAGGAAAGACCCAAATTGAGGAATCCAAGGAAGTAATCCCTTACGATCACACAAGATACGACGCAGACTAAATAAAGCGCTGCGATAACATACCAGAAGACAATCTCCCACTTCGAGTGATAATGGAATACCTCCACCTTGCCGGTCTCTTTATTTTCAACTACCATTTCCAACATCACATGCCTCCTTTCCATATCATCGGCCATTGTTGGTAAACAACACCGTCAATGGTGTTCCCGTTGGCTTTCTTGTTGCGCTTGACGCCATCCTCGCCCCAAGTGCCCCATTGCTTGAAGAAAAACGGAACGCCTTGTTCTCTGCATTGCCGCTGAATGTTCAGAACCCATTCCTTGCGCATTGGACGGGCGTGTGGGCCGCTTTCGCCGCCGACAATGACCCAATCAATGCCCGCAAGGTTAAGCTCTCCCAAATCGCCCAAAAGAGGCTCACACGAAAGGAATTTCACCACGCCGGTGAAATACAAGCTTGTCAGCGTCTTGATTCTGTGTTTCACATCCGGGGATTCTACTGTTGTGCCGATCCACGAGTTGAACGGAACCTCGTGCTTTCGTAAGTATTCAACCATCCTTCCTGTCCTTTTGGTGAGAATCTGGTATGTGTGCCTGTCCTTGGTATGGTCTATGACCTCCATCACCTTGTCGATGAAGTCAAACGGGACCGCCTTGTGGAACAAGTCGCCCATGGAGCAGACGAAAAACATTGATGGCTTTCTGATCTTGATTGGCTCGTCGAGCGCTTCCGGGTGTATGGATGGCATGAATCCATTACGGTATCGTTCCTGACCCATGCCCTGCAGCCTGCGGCTCATGGTTTCCGCATAACAGTTGCGGCATCCCTCGGAATGCTTTGTACATCCCGTAACTGGATTCCAAGTTCGCTCGGTCCATTGGATTTTGCTTTTACTCATGGTATTAGTATTTTAAAAGTGATAAATTGCGTCCTCGACGCTGCGCTGCTGTGTCTTTTCTTCCTCCATCCGTTTTCTAAGGATATCGGAGAATTTGAACACGGCTCCGACAACCGCTTGGACCTGCTCGAAATACGAGATGCCCCAGCCGCTCTCATTGCGCTCTTTCTTGTATTTCTCCAATTCTTTGTAGCAGAAATCTGCGTAATCTTGCAGACTTGCGAGTTGGTCTGCGGTAATACGGTAGTTGCAGCCTACTTTCTCAACGAGGAAGCAATCTTGAAGATAGGTTGCGTCTGACATAGACATCAATTTCCCTCTTGTGTCGGCTCTGACAACGAATACGCCGTCATTAAGCCAGTCCTCGTGATATACGGTGGCGAACGGCACGTATTTCTTGCCTACCTTGCGGTAGCAGGTTCCGAAGTCCGCATCATCCGGTTTGTAAGGCTCGTATCTGCCTTTTTCGTTTTTGATGTAGAGTTGTGGTTTCTTTTTCATGTCATTTTTTATTGCGTGGTTTATAGTTTCCGAAGAATTCCTCATAGGCTTCGTCCCTGTTCTTCCCGCTCTTGTTCTTTCCTTTCTTCTTCCTTTCGTCAAGGAACTGCTCGAAGTCCACGCGGCGGGCGTCGTTCAGTTTTTTCTGCAGATCCACCATCAGTGCCGGATATCGGTCCTTGTTCATCGTCAACTCAAAATCGACGAGGATGTTCAGTTGGAGTTCGATGTAGTCCAGCCGTATGTCAAGGTATTTCCTAAGCTGCTCGGTGTTCATTTCTTGCGGAATTTACAGGGTAGTTCTTCTATTTGCCCGAATTGCCGGCATACTTCCGGGCGGTTCTCGTAGATGTTGCATTTGTAGTCATCTCTCAGGAACGGGCATTTGTTTAGCATCGGATCGTATGCCGTAAATGCTACCACAGCGGGCCCCATGGGTTCGGTAAACAAAACGGGTGTCACGATTTTGTCCTTGTATCGCTCAAGCTCTCCATTCATGAATGGAATGTTGTAACAACAGCAGGCGCGGCATGTATTCAGTCGGCATTTCATGTGATTGCTATTTGGAATTGCTTCCCTTTGAGTAGGGGTAGGCGTGTGATTATCTCGTCGTGTATTTGCTCATAGGTCGTTGTGAACGGGGGGGGGGTAAAACGCATCCTTATGGTTCCGTAGAACCGGTCGTTCAGATAGATTTCGACGTTTCTCATGTGAATTGGATTTTCAGCTGTTGGTTTTCTTCCTTGATTCGCTTCTCGGCGACGGCGAAGTATTTCCTGTCACGCTCAATGCCGATATAATGGCGGCTTTCCTTGATGGCCGCGATGCAGGTCGTTCCGCTTCCCATGCAGGAATCCAGCACGGTTTCGCCGGGGTTGGTGTATGTGCGTATCAGATAGCGCAGGAGATTCACCGGTTTCTGGGTGGGGTGGTAGGTCGTTGTCTCATGTTCCTTCCTGATCCTGATGATGCTTAACGGGAACTTCTTGTCGGGTTGGGTGGGTGCGACCTTGGCGATTCCCTTGTCGTAGTCGTATGACCGCCCGGTCTTATACGTCCGTTTCACCTTGCCGTAGCACTGGTTGGTGTCCTTGTGGGTCCCATTGCCCTGCGGATGACTCGGCTCCCTGCCGTTCAAATCCTCCATCTGAGGGTTGTAGGTCGGAAGCTGTTTGTAGAATACAACGATGTCCTCGTGGCACCTCAACGGCATACGGTTGGCGTTGAGGAAGCCCGTGCAGCGCATCTTGTCCCATACCAGGGTATATCGGTACAGTTTGACGTTCGACATGATAAGCTGGGCGGTGAACAACCCCTGGGCGAAAAGGAGGATGGCGCCGTTGGGCTTGATTACCCTCTCGTATTGCTCCCATAGCGGCTCGAATGGGATAATCCTGTCCCATTGGGCATGTGGATTGTCTCTATGCAATACCTCGTATGGCAAATCTGTGCAGATCATGTCGATCGAACCTTCGGGGATGTCCTTCATCACTTCGAGGCAATCCCCCAAGTAAATCTTGTCTATTTCCATAATCAGTAATTGTTTTCCTTCAGCATCTTCAAATAATTCTCGGCAAATTCCTTGGTGGCCTGTTCAGGTTTTACCCAAATGACGGTCTTGTTTTTGAGCACAAGTGGAACCGTGCCTTTGTTCGGAGCCTTGACCATCCTCTTGGAGCGGCGACAGTCCCTTTCCTTCCTGCCGCCGTTCTCATAGAGGGAAACGGCATCGGCTTCGTATTCCGGATAGGCCACGGCCCATCCTTTCACAATGGACGCCTTGTCGTGTGTCAGATGCGCCAGGTAGGAGTATGTCGCACCGATCTCCTCTGCGGCGACGCTGAGCGATCTCCATTCCCGTCTCTCGCCGGTCTCGATGTTGTAGCCGATGACGTTTCTCTTGTATCTCATACTGCAAATGCTTCGTAGTTGAACCTTTCCCTCACTGGTGCCTTCAATCGCCTTGCGGCCTCTCTGATCATTTCCGAGGAATGTCCCGCAGGCCCCTGTGGGTATTTCTTCATGTATTCCAGAAACGATTCGTTGTCCGTTGTCAATGCCTGGAGGTATTCTTCAAGCATTTCAGCAAGTCTCTCGTTGGTGGCCATGTGGATATACTCGTACTGGTCCGGCATTGTCATTCCTCCTCGCTTTCTTCTTTGTGCGACAAACAGAAATCAACGGGTATCATTACGTTGCAGGTGATGACTTTTGCGCTCAGGATCTTCACTTCGTATGGGCCGAACAATTCTTCCTTTTTCCTGAGTTCTGCGATATAGTCCTCGATGATTTCCTTGGCGGTCTCAACGGAATCGGCGAAAACGATGAAATCTGTTGGGTCCGGGTCTTCGCCTTCTGAAACGCCGTCAACGGGAACTTCCTTTTCGAGTGCGGAAACGGAATACCAGTTGCTGTTCGGTTTTTCGTCGCCATGCTTTTCATTGCGCTCAATCACGACATTGGCCTGGAACAGGCTTATGCCTGAAATGACAAAACCGTTTTTGAAATTCAATTCAATGTAGTCGCTGACAATCTCGTATGCCTTGACGACGCTTGGCGCACGGAGCAGCATGTTCAGTTTCGTGTCGCCTCCGACAGCTTTAACTTTCCATAGCCGCCACGAGATTTCATGAACATAACCCTCCCTTTTCTGGTCGCTGAGGACAACTTCCTTCAGCTCATTGGACTGGAAGTAGAACAGAAGTTGCGAGAAGTTGTCTGGTGAAACGTCGTGCCCTCTGCCGAAAATATAGTAATTCCGTTCGATGGTTTTTGTTTCCCCTGTGCTCTCGTCGGTGAAATCCTCTTCCGCGATGCGATAAACCGGAGCGGCGGTGAAATGGAATCTTTTCTTGTCGAGAGCGGCGAGTTCATCCGAGCTTGTCACTCTGACGATTCTTTCATTGTACTTTGTTTCCATGGTGTGTTATTTTTGTGCGGTTTTAAATCCTCTGTTTTTTGAGTTTTCTTTATTGATCAATTCGTCGAGTTCACGGCGTATTTCCTTTATCTTTTCGATGGTCTCTTTGGATGACCGTGGCGCTCCGGCAAGCCACGATTTCAGGTTTATGCCGTTGAGTCCGAGCGGCAACGCCTCGGCGCAGTAGTCGTACCACTCGATAAGGTCTTTCCACTTCACGCCGTTGTCAACGCAGAGGCGTATGTCGTCGAAGTTGAAGAAATAGTCGCCGACCATTGCGACGGTTCCGACGTCGCCGCCTACCCATGCGTCCGCACCGAAGTCGAGTTCGTACAGCTTGCAGAATGCCTGAAGGTAGTCGTTGCAGGCTTTGTCGTATGCCCGCCTCAGGTTTTCTTTTACCGATGGCGATGGAGCCTCAATGTGTCCCATTGTTTTGTTGTTTTTATGGTTTACAGAATTATGATCTCTTCCTCGCCGCGTCTTGTGACGTAGGCGAATATTTCGTTTCTGCTGACCTGGCGCGACTTGACCTTGCGGCCCTTGCGTTTTGCATAGTCCTCGCACCAGGCTTTGTCGAGCGTCCAGCTGATGCCGGGATCGTCCTCGTTGCCGTATGCCCGATAGACGGTGACAGGGAAGTCCATGGCGTCGAGCGCCTTTGCGTCCTCGGGCGTCATGAACCACGACCTGCATGGTCTTCCAGACCTCATGAGCCTCCGGAATATCTCCGACGTCTCAGTGCTGCCGCATCCGATCCACACCGAGCGCATCAACTCCCAATAGCGTGGGTTTGAAAGCAGGTGTGCCTTGCTTCGGAACAGGTTGATGACCCGCATGTCGTCTTCGGTGTCGAACGCCTTGACGAGTTGCATGGCAATCTTTCTGTCGCGGTCCAGCTGCTTGTCTGATAGTCCCGTCGGAATCCTGCGGGTGTAGTCTGTCCGCTCGTTGGGAATCGCAGAGCGCGGATTGTAGGTCGGTACGGTGTATTTCGGAAGCTCGATCATGGATTATGCTTTGTTCAGTTCGATCTCGATGTTGATTTTGTCCGCTTTCGGGTAATGGGCGCGGGCGTAATACTCCACGATGTCCTTGATCGGCACGTCCTTGTTTCCCTCGTCGGTGCGGATTGTTACTGTGCCCACCGGATGCAAGTCTGCGTAGGCGGCTCCTTCACGGAAGCCTGCTTCAAAGCAACGCTGCGGATTCTTCTCGTATGGGTCGTGGTAACGAAGCGCTGCCGCTCTATTGATTTCCTTTGTGCGTTCGCCGTCACCGCGTTCCTTGTAGGCTTCCTCGCGTCTGAAGTAGTTATCCATCGCTTCCTGGAACTGGTCGTAACCGCTGATCCATTCTTGTTTTGACACAGGATTGATCTGCTTCTCAAAGCAGTCAATGAACCGCTGCGATGCGCCCCTTGTGGCCCTTGCAAGTCTGATAAGATCGCCGCTGAATTTTGTGCCGTCGCCATCGAGGACGTCAAGAAGCCACTCGAGTTGTGTGAGTGTGTATTGATTGAAGAATGTCAATACAGTGGCGGTGTGGCTGAGCGCAAGGTTCTTTTTCTCGACTATAGCGTCGGCCATCTGGTTCACTACCTGCATACCGATCGGAGTTACGTTTGGAACGCGCAACTTCGGAAATGTCTTTGCCGGAGGGCAATAGCCTCCTCTGTGTTGTCTGCTCATATTGCTATTGTTTTTTCAGGTTTTTCTTTTTCAGCCAATCACTCAATGTGAGATCTCCGTATCTCAGATTGTATTTATCGACTATATGATCAAGCTCTTTTATGGATTGTTCTCCGAGGTTTATTATCTTGAGTAGTTCTTTTCTCTGTAATGAAATGGCGTCATGGATGGTTTTCATTCCGACCATTTTCAAGCCGTTAATAAGACGTGCCGACACATCGAGGTCGGCAATTTTTGTGGATAGGATCCGCTTTTTGTCGAATTCAATGTCAGATTCGAAAGGGAGCCCGTTGGCTATATTCTCATACATTCCCCTCAATACTTCCAGGAGGCAGTTGTTGTAGTTGCCGTTTGGAATCCAGCCATATTCGGTTTGTATAAACCCGGCATCGGTTAGGATTTCGTCGAATTGTTTCATCGTTAAATGCTTATTGGTTAATAATTTGGATCATTGCCTAAACGATTGTTCGGTAAAAGGAATGGCGGTGAACATTTCGGAAAAGCGGTCAGAAACACGCCGCCCATATCGTTCTTCGATCTCTTTTAACCCCATGTTGGTTGATATGATCGTGCAGAGTTGTTTGTCGTAACGTTCGCATAATAGGTCGATCAACGGTTCGCCGATATTGCCGAATAATTTTGCCTCTGTGCTCTCTACCCCAAGCTCGTCAATGGCGAGAAGCGCAACCCTATTCATCAGGTCGTATCTGTTGTTCTTCTCATTCCTGACTGTGTATTCCGTGATGATTTGCTTGGCTTTGACAATGCTGATTGGGTATGGTATGTCAAGCACGGCTTCTTTGACGCCTCTTTCATCCTCTTCTCTGGTGCAAATCTTATTGATGGTTGAACAGATTGCCCGTAGAAGGGTGGTCTTCCCTGTGCCGACGTTCCCATAGAGCAAAAGCCCTGGCCTTTTATTCGGGTCGCAGAGCCAAACAGAAACCCTGCTGATATTCTCTGTCAGTTTTTCACTGGCGGATTTGTATTTGTCTGGAGTAATCCGTTTTAATGCTTCCGCCTTGTAGTTTACGCCGACGATCTGCATGACTTCCTCTGGCTTGTAAGGCATAAAGAAACGTTTCGGCGGTTTTGCGTTTTCGTTATTCTTTGTAATTGAATCTGCCAACGCATTCAGATCCAAGTCTTTCTTTACATTCATATCTTATGGTTTGTAGGTAAAATCTGTTCCTATTGTACTGTCGCCTTTGTATCGGCCAGTCTTTTGTTTCTCGCCGCCGTCGGCCTTCAATTCAAATAACCCCTGCCAATTATTAGCCATTGACTGCTCGACAATCTGTCTTGCGGTCTTTATGTCGCCGCCGGCCATTTCAAATAACTTTTTCGCCATCGCCCTCATGGATTTCTCGCCTTTGTACATGTTTTTCTTCTCGCGCTTGTATTCAAGCCACTGCTTGAACAATTCAACCCATTCGGCGCCATAGCTTTCAAAAATCTTTTCGAAGTCAAATTTTGATTTTTGAATCGGTTCCCCCTGTGGGGGGGTAAGGGGGGGATTATGTTTATTA
Source organism: Bacteroidales bacterium (assembly GCA_024681295.1). GTDB lineage: Bacteria > Bacteroidota > Bacteroidia > Bacteroidales > F082 > Limimorpha. The sequence continues at coordinate 25,186 of JAILBC010000008.1, read as the reverse complement.
TCTGTATGTTTATTATCTGTTTCTATAGTATTACTATAGGATTTTGCCATTTCGCCAAATCCATTTTGCAATTCGGCAAAATCCATTTTGCCGTTTTGCATTATCCATTTGCCCTCATCGGCAAATGCAAACCATGTTGTTCTATCGGTGGGATTATCGTTATAATGTCCTTTGATAAGAACGCCTTTTTCAACAAGCACGTTGATCCGCTTAGTCAATTGGTCTTTGCTTGCATAGGGAAACAGCTCGCATAACGCAGCGGTGCTGTTGTAGGTCCAATAGTGATCATCTTTGAAATTCTCTTTATTGGCTTTGTTCTTCGCAATCCAATATTGGAAGTTCCTGATGATGACTGCTTCAAGTATGCCGTATTCCTTCGCAACGTCGATGTCAAATGAATGTTCCATCGGTTATAGTGTTAGGTCGATTTCAAGTCCTTTATCCGCTATGTATATAGGCAGCCCCGTGGCCCGCTCCACCTCGTTTTTGAACATTTCCTTATTGGAGTTGTCACCCGACAAGTGGATTAGGATGATTTCCCTGGTTTTCGACAAGTCGTTGGCCGCAAGTATGCCCTTTGTGGTCTCGAGCTCCATGTGGGAGCCCAATAGCCTTTCGCGCATCGCCTCGGGAACATAGCCGTTCTCGATGTTGTAGTCCAGCACCCTGTCGGCGTAGTTCGCTTCGATCATGATGTGGTCCAATCCTGGGAATCGGTACTCAAGCATCATGGTGTCGGTGATAAACAGTGTCTTGCCCATTTCGGCGTGCTCAATGACAAAGCCGAGACACGGAACGTCGTGGTTGACGGGGAAGGCGAAAACCTTGAACCCTCCAATCCGATATCCGTGCATCGGCTCGATTGCGTGGCAGAAGTGGTGCCCGGTCAACCCCTTGGATTCGAGCACATGTTGCGAAGTGTAGATACGGACACCACAATCCGCCAAGTTCTTCATGGAAGCGGCATGGTCGTTGTGTTGATGGGTTATTACCGCTCCGACAATGCCGTTTAATTTGAAGCCAAGGCCCTTTTTGATTTCGGAGAACGGAATACCAGCCTCCAATATCAAAATGCCGTCAGACGCCTCAAAAATGTAGCAATTGCCGTTGCTGGATGAACCAAGACACTTTAGTTTCATGCTGCTTCCTCCTGATGATTAGTACGGCGCATCTTCGTTGTTGAACAACGTACCATTGCCGTTATCAGCCTCAGGTGCCGGTTGTTCCTTGGTCTCTTCGGCGGGATTCGGCGTCTTGATCTCGCCGGTTTCCTTGTCAACTTCCTCAACGACGATGGCGTCGGTGTCGATGACCTGGGCGTTGCCGTGTTCGGCGATGGCCTCGTTTCGATCGGCCAGAGCTTTGCTCTCGCTGTTGATTTCGCTGCTGAGTACCTGCTGCATTTCGACAGACAGGAATCCGTGCTTCGAAAGGAGCCTTCTCAGGCAGGTCTTGACGGCCATGTCGTTGAAATTTCCGAGCCATCCAACCTGTCCCGTCCTTGGCTCCTCATTGGCAAGCTTAATAAGCATCGGAACAGTTACATTCTTGTTGAATTTCAGCGATGGAGCGTACTTTTTGGCGTATTTTGCCATCTGTTCAACCGTCATATAAAGGGTCTTCTCCATGCCGTTGATCAGCTTGAAGTAGGCGAAATACCCTTCAACCTTGTCCGATTTCTTTTCTCCGCTGAGGTCGATCATGCCGCTGAGCTTGTCGGATTTCACATACTCACCCTCGTAAACCTCGCCCTCGTTGATGTACAGGTACTGGCCTGTTCTCATGGCAAGCTGCTCATATCCCTTGTAACCGGGAACGAACGTAGGGGTTGGAACGCTGTCGTAGATAGGCTTCTTCGTCTTGGGGTCGATGACGTCGTTGCCGTTTTCGTCGGTTCTCTTCACGCTGTTGTTGAAAACGACGATGTAGGCGAAACCGAGAGCCTTGTTAAGCGGGAGGTTCAGGGTTGCCGCCCGGAGTGCTTCGGCGATGACCAACTTCGGGTTGCATGTCTGAAGTTGCTTGTCGCCGGTATAGAGATCGATAAGCGACGCCACAAAAGCGTCCTTGTGCTGCCCGAGAGTGTTGCGGAACTGTTCCTGAACACTGTCGGCTTTGATCATGGTCTTCAGCAGGTCGATAGGTCTTTGCTGCTGCTTTGCCACTGCTTGCGTTTGTTTTTGTTCTGCCATGTCCTTATAATTTTGCCAATGCTTCAATGAATTCCACAAAACTGCTTCTCTTGACAATTTCGCCAAGAGGAGATTCCTTTTCGTTCTTTGCAGCGATAAATGCTTTGATGTTGTTCGCTTTCTGACCGACTATGGCGCAATATGCTTTGAAATCATCTTCGCGCTTCTCTCCGGTAATGAGGATGAAACTTCTGGTCTCGGTGTCCCTTGACGACCAGTCTTCAAGGCTGTCAACGGCCTTTGTGAAAACCTTGTCGTGGTCATCTTCGGCGTTTCCGTCGTTATGGTCGTGACACTCCTTTTTTGGTGCTGCATCATACGAACCTACAATTTCCCAGTCTTCGCTGAGCATGTCTGTCTGCGATGCCAGCCAGCCGGTCAGCACTTTGTTGTCGGCTGTTTTCATGCAGATGGTTCCGAGTGCGTCCATGGCACCGCCGTTTTCCTCAACGACCTGTTTCAGGATCGGGTCGTGAAGGAAATCCGATTTCAGTTGCGCTGCCTGCTTGAGCCACAGGAACATTTTCTTTCCGTTCCAACCCTTGCGGGTCACTTTTTTGCCTTCTTTCAGGGCTTCGATTGCTTGTCCGAAATTCATTTTGATTAGATTTTGATTGTTGAGAAATTATGAAATTGTCAGTTGTTTGTCGTTGGTCACGACCAGTCTGATAAGCTGGCTTCTTGTTGGAATGAGCTCGTTGATCGACTCGGAATTGTCAATCACAATTGGGGCGCATACCCCAAGATGCTCGCTGATGGCGTTGATGATATCGACACCGGCGTTGACCTTAGCCGCTTGGTTGAGGCCGTCGTTGTAAGGCACGCCGTTGACGGTGGCCACGCAGGTCTCGACCTCGGCGCCATTGACTTGCGTGTCGAACATCTTGAACTTCACAAGCTTGAACATGCCGTTCACACGGCTTTCAATGAGGGTGGCGCGGGCCTTGCTGAATTCCATGATGGTCATTTCAACGCCCTCAAGCTCGGCGATGCTGTTGTTGAGTTTGAGCGTCTGATCCTCGAGTTCCTCGATGCGCTTTTGCTTGTTTTCGATCTCCGCTTTTTTCGACAGCCTTAGGTTCAGCGACGATATGATCTCGCGAAGCTCGCCCTGGCGGGCGGTGATGGCTCCGGTGTCCGGTTTTGACACCTCGCCTCCGAGTTCCTGCTGCTTGCTTTCGATTTCTTCCGTGTAACCCCTGACCTCGGCATCTTTGCCGATGGCTTCCGTGGCGTCGGGTTCCGTGATTTCCGGAAACTTCACGGCTTTCATCTTTTCAATCTCCGATTGCAGGGCCTCGATCTCGGCTTCCATTTTCTTGATTTCGTCCTTTATACCTGCGATCTGTTCTGTCAGCTTGAAGCCTTTGGCTTTGTTGGCTTCCAGTTCCGTAGATTTCTGCTTATTGAAGTTGCCTTCCAGTTCTTCATGCTTTTTCTCGATGTCATCGACTTCAAGCTGTCGCTTGCAGGTGGGGCAGACGAACGCCTCGGGATCGAACTCGAAGGTCCTGGAACTGATCTCAGACCACTCCTTGCGTAGTTGGGCAATGCTCTCATTGTACCCCGCAAGCAGCTTTTTCTTTGCGTCAAGTTCCTCTTTTTTCGCGTCGAGTTCCGCTTCCTTGATCCTGATTTCAGAATCGTGGTCGCTCTTTTCCTGCAGCTTGTCGTAATAGCTCTTGCTAACCTGCTGCCTGATGTCGTAGATCCGCTTTTGCTTTTTTGCCTCAAGCCTGGATATTTCATCGGCCTTTTCCTGACGTTGCTTGTTTGCCGTCTGATAGGCGGTAAGGATGTCCGTGGACTTCACGTCGAGGCCGTCCTGCTCGTTCTTTGCTTCCTCCAGCTCTTTTTCAAGCTGTGCCCAGTCCTCGGACTTAGGCATCGAGCGCTTGCATTCGTCGATGCGGTAAGGGAGCCCTTCGGCTTCTTCCTTATACCGCTTTTTCTTGGAGCCAATCTCGCGCTTCAACTCGTCAAGTGTCTTGCCTTTGAGCATCTGGAGAAGTTCAAGGAATTTCGGATTTCCTGCGGCGACAACCTCGTTGGACATGTCACCGGCCATTTCGCAGAGTTTCTTGCGCTGGTCATCCGGTTTCCTGGATGGGAAATAGGAGGGGTTGGTGATGTACTTGAAGTCGCCCTCGGTGACGATGGCGTTAATCTTCTCGGCCCATTCCGTTGTATTGCACGGAACGTCGTTGAAGTACCGCTCCTCCTCATGCCCGTTGAATTCCTCGGTCGCCGTCCCGCGTTTCTTTTGCCATTTTTCCTTATAGCACCGACGGAGGCTGATCTCCTCACCGTTGATGTCGAGTGTCGCAGAGACTTCATGGGGAAGTTTCTCGATGACCTTGCCGTTCTCGCCCAAGGTCTTGATGTTGAATTGCTTGCGGTCGAGGCTGTCTTTGCCGAACAAAAGCCAGATGATGGCGTCCATCACCGTGGTCTTTCCCGTGCCGTTGCGTCCGCTGATTGTCGTCACATCGTCTTTGAAGTCGATGTCGAGGTGTTCGATGCCCTTGAAATAAGTCAAGGACAGGTGTTTTAGGGTTATCTTTTTCATGCGAAGTGGTTGTTGGTGGTTTTATTCCTCTGGCATTTTATGGCCGAAATTGTCCTCGTCCCGTTCCTGGCAGGTTCTCGCCGGCCTCTTACCGCTGGCCTTGACCCTGGTGTGCGGCTGGTAGCCTTTTTGAAGCCTTTCGTACTTCTTCTGCAGGTCCTTCATCTTGCCGCGTTCCTCGACGATGATGTTGTGCTTGGCCAGGTTCTCGTCGGAGAGCTTTTGGTTCTCTTCGAGAAGTGCCTTGTTTTTTTCTTCGGCGGTTTTCATGTCATCTTTCAATTGCCTGATTTCGAGTTCAAGCTGTGCGTTTTTCTTTTGCTCGTTGTCGAACTGTTGGAGTACTTCACCGAAGCGCTTCTGGTAGAAGTCTCTCTGTTGGATTAGTTTTTTTCTGAATAAACACATGGTAGATTATTTGATTGGTTGGATAGTTTCTCGGTGAAAAACAGCCGAGCCGTCGCGGATGGGCTGTTCAAATTTTCAACTTATGAATTAGCTCATGTTGCGTGGTTCCCCCATGCAACAGAAAAAGAAAACAATTGTTTTAGTTTCGCTTTCGCGATGCGGGGCTGGCGTGGAATCCAGCCGAGGAACGGCGGAAACGGACGGATTCGAACCATCGGTGCGCGGTTTGCGCACGCCTCCTTAGCGGGGAGGTGCCTTAAACCTCTCGGCCACGTTTCCATTACCATATCAGAATGGCAGGTCTTCAGGGTCAAACTGCTGAGAGCCAGGATGTTGGTCTGTTTGTCCCTGGCGCTCCTGGTGCTCCTGTTGTGCTGAATGCTTGGAAGACGGCTTGTCCTCCGCTTCCTTCATCTTGCCGAAGTAGTAGTTGACATCCTGTCGAACCTTGTCTTTCGGGCAGTTTACCTTGACGGCGATGGTATTGCCGAATTTGTCCGGTTTTTTCGTCGAAAAGACGGAGAAATTGACCATCCTGGCCTTGGTGCCATCCTTGAATTCAACGACCTTGATAAGATCCGGCTGGGCTTTCAGTATCTCGCCGAGCTTGTCGATGTTGATTTGTCCGTAGCTGTTCATTGTTCCAGTGCTTTGTTTTTTCTTTGTCCTAATATTCTTTTGATGTCGCTTTCCCTGATTCTCACCTTGCCGCCGATATGGACCTTTTCGAGGGTTCCTTCTTTATCCCAGCGGTGAAGCGTTGACTTATCCACGCCAAGCATTTCTGCGGCCTTGGCTATCGTGAACAGGTTGTCCTCCTTGTTTTTTTCGATATACTTCTCAATGCAGGAGTTGACCATTTCGTTGATGACCAGGCGTAGCTCGTCGAGGTTGATCAGTGCGATGTTGGGTGTCGGGGTTTGAATTGCTTGTTCTGCCATGGCTGTTACATTATTTTATCCTTGATGCTTCTTCGTATTTCCACTACGGTGTAATCACCAGCAGGCACCGAGGCGTGTTTGAACACGTATCTCATGCCGTTTGTGAATCTGAAGCAGAATCCGGCGCAATAGGGTTTCCCGAAAATTCCCTTCATTTCACATTCCGCAATGCACGGAAGGGTGTTGCTTCTGCGTTCCACTCTGTAAAGCTCACCGCCGAGTTCCACAAGATCACCTTCATGTATTTCGTCTCTTTTCTCGATTGTCTTCATTTTATTTTCCTTTGTTGAATAGTTTGTTGATTCTGTATGATTCGTTAGTGAATTCTTCCACGGCCTGTTCAAGATTCTCCACATCGGTACGTGACCTCAGCTTGTCGATGGCCCTATCCATTTCGCACACTGAGCGGTCATCGGTTTCAGAGGGATCGAACACAATCCTCTTTCCTCCGAATACCGCCTCAACGTGGTATAGCATACCCGGGATGTGCGAGCTGACGACGGACGCCGGATAAAGCACCGGCTCTGCGGTTTTCGCCACGAAGCCGTCCTTTTTCTTCATCGGAACCATTTCCACGTCGTACAGCTTCTTCAGCAGGACATACGGGACCAGCGAGCGGTCCAACACGCATACCTTCTTAGGGTAGGGCTTGTCTTCCGGAACGCCGTGCCAGATGCCCGTGACGGGATTCTGCGACACAAATCCGACGATGTAGCCGGTCTTTTCGGACTTCATGAAGCGAAGCCTCGCTTTTATGGGATTTTCAGCCATTGATTTTTCTTGTGGGTTTGACCTTGCAAAGTTATATCAAAAAACGCAAAGAAAACACCGTAACAGACTGACAACCAGTCTGATAGCCATTAGTTGACGTTAAGAAATTTAGACAAAAAGAAAACCGCCTGACTTATTAATTCTCAATGATTTGAGAACTATAAACCAAGCGGTTTGTCACGTTAATAAAAAAAATCCTAAAATTTATATTCTTATCATCATAAATGTAAAAATAACTGAAACTCCAAGAACGAAAAAGCCGCCCATGTTCATCCAAAAATCGCAGAAGCTCGATGCAGCGGCAACAAAACCTGTTATTGCATTTGCGGCAAAAAATACAACGTATGAAGGGTATGCAAAATTCTTCTTTATTTCATCGGCTGGAATGCTCGTTGCAACCGCTCCGGTAACACCAGTAAGAACGGGTAGTACAATGGCGAAGAATTCAAACTCGGTACATTCGATGCCAAAAACAATTATCCACATTACAGTGATCACAATTGCCATTACAATACATATAATATGCTTTCCCTCAGTGCTAATTGTATCAAGCGAACTCCCATAGTTATTTCCGTTATTGTTCTCTGGCTGTTTTGATTTTTTCGGTTTGTAGTGTTTTTGTTTTGCCCATTCTTTCGAGGCATACTCCCGTACCTCATTATATTTTGCCCGTTCCTCGTCTGTCATTTCATGGTGGACGCCATACGAGTCTTTCGTTTCAGTTATTTGACGGCCTTTATTTTCAATGTAAATCTTGTTTTTTACTTGTGATGGATCTAATCCGTGTTGTTCCATAAAGCATTCTAAAATCATGTCAAGGTTGTCATCGTCAAAACAAAGGCCGTAACGCTCTGCAACCTCTCTCAATAGTAGTCTGCTCTTACTCCATGCTGATTCTGTGAATTTCGTAGTTTCAAGTATTCTTCTTTCGTCCTCGGCGGTAATCCAGAAGCTCCACGACTTTCCGTCGCCAGACAACCACATACCGTCGGTTGGATCGGCATATAATGGAATCAAGTCACTGTTATATTCCTTTAGACTCTCACTCGGATGTTGTTCCGCGAATGATGATTTTAAAAACTCGGGCGAATACACGGTGTTCACCTTTTTGGGAAGGTTGGCTCTGAGTAATTCATGAAACGATGAATAAGCGCCAGTATAGAGATAATATACAAGAAGTCTTTCAATTGCTGAATTCAGCATATATTCCTTGTTGTCAATTACCCATGACCAATCTTTTCCATCTGCACGAAGCACAACTTTCTTCTTTACAGGTTGAATATACATGTAATTCATATCACTTCCGTTTTTAACTCATTCGTCATCCTCGCATTCCTCAGGCGGCTCCGGGCATTCTGGATAAGGGCCTCCCTCGATGGCGGCCTTCATCTTTTCAACCTCGTCGGAGAACATCTTCAGCGTCCCGCCAGGGTACTGGTTGCATCCCTTGAACTCGACGATCGCCATGTCGATTTCATCCGGCATGTCGTCGGAGTTCGGGAAATACTCGAAATAGACATTCAGCCATCCTGTCGTCGAGAAGGTGTCGCCCATGTTCACGAACAGCACCGACAACGATTCCCAGGCTTCGGCGAACACCATGAGGTTTTTCAGTATTGCCGGATCGTCTTCGAGTTCGTCATCGACGAGTCTCGGGTTTTCAACTTCGGTTATCTTCGAGCCGAAATCAGACTCCCCGCCGTATGTCTTTATTTCTTCGTCAATCCATCGGATTGCGTCGTTGATCATCGCACCGAATCCACCGAGGCCGGTCGCCGTGCTTTCGAAATGTTCCGATAATTTCGACGGGTTGTAGATGTACATGGCGAATCCATAGCCGTTTGATGCCGATTCCTCGCCAATTTGTTCGTGCATCGAAGCGAGGGCCAGCAGCACGTCGTAGAACTCGTGCTTGAGGTAGTAGTCGAGGGCTGAGCTTTCAATCAGATACTCGGCGCGGTGTACGGTCTCAAGCTGCCCTTTGCTCGGACCGCTATCTTCCTGTTTCTTCTTTGTCATGGGTGTCAGGGTTTTGTGAATACGGTGAAGTGGTTTGAAACATGGGGCTCGATATAAGCCTTGCCGTCCTCAGCCAGGATTTCAAGGCCGTGCTCGAAATCCTCCGATATTCTGTAACGGTTTCCGGAAGCATCGTAAAGCATTGCGCTTTTCACGTCAACCTCCTTGCGCTCTTCGTCTATTGTGAATACTATCTTCATTTTGTCAGTTTTTTAATTAATGCAAAATTACAAAAATTCAATCAATTTCAAGCAAACTGCGACTATTTTCAATCTTACAGCCATACGGTGTGCCTGATTGCCCAATCGCCCTTGACTTCGGATCTGTCCTTTGCCACTTGGTAGAAACGAACATCGTTGTCGTAGTACGGGTGATATCCTTTTTCCTTGAAAATGGCAAGCGCTTTCTTGATCACCTCCGTTGACGGATAAAACAGGAAGTTTTCCTTGTTCTCCTTTTGTTCTCCCCAATAGTATTTCCCGTCTTTGCAGCAAACACCGACCTTGGGGGCGTATCTGTTGCTTCCGTCGTAGATGCTGCTTCGCATGTCGTCAACAATGGTCCTGCAGACCAGTTCGATTTCATTTTGCTCCTCTTCCTGAGGTAAGTTGTTGCTCTTGATAAAATCAAAGTTTCCCATAATTATTGTTTTTTAGATGATTTCCTGTGTTCCTTGTTGTACAATCTGACTGTTGCCTTCCTCGTCAACCACACGTTGCTCGATGTTGGCAATTTTACACCAGACATGGATATTGGCATACAGCCAATTTTGCGCCGCTCGCCGGGCCCATGATGCCTGGCCTTTGTAGCATGGCGACTTATGGGCGCGGTTCTTCTCGTCGTAATACACTGCTCTCCACCAGGTTGTTTTTCCTTTCGGATTGCGGTGCCGGATGATTTTGTATTTTATTTCTGTCATAATAAATAATGTGTTTGTTTAGTTTTCTGTTCTGATGACGCCTTCGGCGACCAACCTGTCATACAGATCCGCCAGGTCGCTGTCCTTCAACATGGGGTTGAGCGTGTTGATAATGGCCTTGCCATCCCATTCCTCCTCCATGAAGTTCAGGACAGCTGATGCTTTTTGTTTTTCGTCCATTTTGCTTAGTTTTTAGTTTTCATCATTGTTTGTTCTTTCATAGTGGCTGCCGCGATAGCATTTTTCGCAGCATCCTTTGTTGCAGCAGTCGCCGCAGTATCCGTATTTTCCTTCCATTTTTTAAGTTAATATAGGTAAGTGTCTGTTAATTCGTAGTATTTCTTGTCCGGAATGGGAACTCCAGCCTCACAACAATTCTTATAAGCGGTCTCAAACGCTTCCAGAAAAGCTTTCTAATCTTCGGTAAGCGCAAGTTTCTGCAAAGCTTCTTTGTTTTCCATATTATTCTGATTTGTGAACATAATGGCCAGCCGGCGTGTTGATGGTGATATCCTCGAATCTCAGGTAGTAATCCGCTGGCTTTCCATCAAAATACTGGTTAATGAGATCAACCGAATCCTTTTCAAGCTTTTCGTCTTGATATTGGTCGGCTTCGCCATAAAGGTCGATGTAGATGTGGTCAATCGGATATTCATGCCCCTCATGCTTTTTCATTCCATCAAGGAACTCACTTAGTGGCATGTTTAACCCACTGCTGTCAATAAACGACCAAAGCGGCGTATCCTCGCTTACACCAAGGTCTTGGTGCGAACACCATCCTTCATAAGGAACGCAGTATCCGAAAATATGAATCCACTTTTCTTCCGAGCCGTAGATTTCATAGAAATCCAGCGATTCCGGCTCTGTAACCAAATTGAACTTTTCCATAACTCAATACCATTCAGTGTAACACGCTTGCATTCCATCGCTCACTTCGTCGATAATCTCCTCTATTTCTTCCTGGGTAAGATCTTCTTCTTTTCTCCCTTCTCCTTCTTCCTCGAGGAATGCGTCAATGTCCTCTTTGTAGATCCGGTAGCGCTGGAAATGCTCCATGTCCGGAACATTCATAATTTCCATTGCGCATTCATCACTGCAGGCATAGCCCTGGCAGTCGAGATACCAGCCTTCTTGCATGATTGCCCCACAGTGTGAACAAACCCTGCATGAATCAACGTCTAACCAGTTGCTAAGGATTTCCTCTCGGACCTCTCCAGAACCCTCTTCCAGTGCTTTCTTGACTGCAGGGAATATATATTCGAAAGCTTCCTTGCCAACGTTGTTTTCGGTTTTTTCCATAATCTCCTTGCGGCAACTCTCTGATACCATTTCCTCCAGTGTCTTTTTTATTAACCCTCTCTCAGTCCGGACTTTGTTCTCGAACTTTTCAAGTTCAATGATGTAATCGCGCTTTTCAACATCGGAGCCTTGCCAGTCAAGTTCTTTGTCAAACCTCTGGGCAAGACTGATGACCTCGGCAACCGTCTCTGAATATCCCATGCCGTTGTCCGGAGAATATATGTCGGTGAACAAATCTGCAGACAATAAGGCTATCGTCTCTTGCAGCCACTTTTCTCGTTCCTGTTTTTTCTTTTCTTCTTTTGCCCTTTTTATGCGAACTTTTGTGTTGGCATAGGCATAGTTAACACAATCTTCAAGCTCGTTCTCGAACATGTTTTCTGCAAAAACGTCGATGTCTATGATATTATCATTTTCATCTATCTTGACGATTTCTACAGAGTAGAAGTATCCATCTTCTTCAAGGAGGATTCTTATTTTATATCCGAATTTTCGGATATACTCGTTGGCCTTGTAAACGATGTTGAATGGGTAGTTTTCGTTTGCCATAGTTTGTGTTTTTTTGTGTCTTAATAGGTAATTTCGATGATGTGGCCCATGCCGTATTTCCAGTATTTTGTGACATGGAAGCCCGCGTCTTTCAAAAAGAGAATTTTATCGCTCTCGTCTTTCCCGTTTGCTGCATATCGTTGGGCGTCAGGAAGGTCGGTTATATCGACTTTCGTACTGCCGGAAAGTCCTTTTGCGTAATGCCTGCCGTCCTCATAGAAAAGGTTTATGAACTTGGAATCTTGTTTGTATCCGATTCTTTCCCTGCATTCTTCGGAGAATTGATTGCCATAGTCGCTATCCGTGCATTTTATCACTACTGGATTGACACCGTTGCGGAATTCGTTCATTACCCAATCAAGCAGGTAATTTTTGCAGGACTCAGAGTTTTTCGCCCTTTCGGTCAACTCGTTTCTTAATTGCAGTGCTAAGTTTTCCATACTGATAGTTTTTTATTTGTTGAGTATTCCTTGTGCCTTAATAATATCCGGTCTCATGCTTCTGCGAAACCGTTGGTAGTCCTTGCAGCCTCCGCAAGGTTGGTAGTTGATCATGTTGGTCCAGATGGTAGCGAAGCTATCCTCAATGATGTTGCCACATGATTGGCATAGCCAGGATTCTGACAGATGCACGTCGCCGTTGATGTCAACCATCGGGTGACAGAATTGCATCCTGACCCTTTCGAACGTCCTGCAGAACACGCTTGGGTGCTTTGCCTGCTTCGCCATCAACGATGAATTCAAGCAGGACTGGAAATATCCGCTTTCCTCGCTCATTCTTTGGGCGGTCTCGCAACTTCTCGCACGTCCAAGGTCCTTCATGGCGATGATCGGGTTCTCGTCAAAGAGGATGCCTTTTCCGAGGGATTTGAAGAATCCGGCTCTGGCCTTGATTTCCTCGTAATCCTTATAAAACAGCTTGTTTGAATAAACCTGCATTCCGGTGAAGTACTCGAAGCTGCTGATTCGCTTCACTTGGTTGACGATTTTCTCGTCATCATACCAGGTGCCGTTGGAGCAGATGCAGAACGGAACCTTGTAATCGAAATTGAGCCTCTTGCAGAACTCGTAGAACAGCGGGTGAAGTGTCGGCTCGCCGCCGGACAGGAGAATTGTCTTGCCCCCCAGAAAATCGAGGAATTTAACGGCCTTTATGAACGTCCGTTCTTCCATCATCCCGCCTTGAGGGTTTGAGCATTGCAGGCAATGAGGGCATCCCTCGTTGCATCTGTTGGTAATCATTAAGAGCATGGTGTGTCGTTTTTTAGATACAACGTTATTTGTTCGGTGTCGCTCCAGCGGCCTTGAGTATTTTCTCCAGGATCGGTTGGCAGATGTAGATCACCGCCCTTCTGAGCGATGATGGCAGCTGCGACTTCTTGTGCAGGATTTCGAGATAGGAGTTTCTGAGTTTCTTTGCATCGGAGAGCAACCCCATTTCATCGAGACGTGTAAATTGGTTGCTTCTTGCCATCGCTCCAATTGGGTTGTGCCTGATGGCGCTCAGTTTGTTATCCAGTGCATTTTCAAAGACCTCGTTGTTGATGATGTCTTCGATGGTCATTTCGACCTTGATGTTTTCTTGGTTTTCCATAGTTCTTTGTCCCATAGTTTGTAATTTTTTGATGTGCTGATAATACTTGGTTATTTATAACAAGATATATGCTTTTGATATCTTGGCGTTTGTTGGGTGCCGTCATTGAATCTAATTTCGGTTGATTCTATTAGCTTATCATCCTCGAAGAGTTCAATGGTTCCGCTTCTTAAACCCTGGATCGCAAGGCTTTCGAGATACATGTAGTAAAGCACGCCATAAATGTTCTTCCCTGACAAGTTCGCCCAAATCATTTCTATTGATTTCTCATTGGACTCTCCGTCTGCCCAAAGGAGTTCATTTCCGTTGTTTACAATACGTTTCATGGCTTATTAGCTTATGGTTATTTCCTCGAGTTCGTAGTCGTACTGACAAAACTCTTTGTCATAAGCGTAAACCTGCCAGCCGATTTGTCCGTAACTGGAAAACACAGGCTCAACCCGTATCGGTTGGTAGTTCCATAACATTCCGTCGCCAGTGTAGCGTTCAAAGGCGAAACGCCTGCTCTCAATGGCTTTCAGCAGCCGGTCGGCCATTGACTCCTCCATTGGTGAGGCTTGCAGTTTTTCGTGTAACTCTTCCAGTTTTTTCTCTTTCCATTCCTGGTCTTCCACCAGTTCTTTAATTGAGTCGGGTACACCGTTTTTCCCACGGCTTTCGATCCAGAGTTCTGCCTCTTCGTCAACATCGAAGTCGTCGTAAAGGTTTTCAACGGCATTCCCAATGTCGTCTTTGCTGTTAAACCACACCGATACCCACCAATCCTCGCCGGCTGGCGTGTATTGTTGAATGTCGATGTACCACTGCTTTCCTTGCTTCTTTGGTGTTTCCACCTTGAAGCCGCAGTTTTCTGCAATCATCGTGAATCTTTTTGCTTCCATTTTTTTACCCTTTCATATATTTTTGAAGCGGTTTGTAACATAGTTCCTTATGCTGTTCAAGGTTTCTCAGTGTTGTCGGGCTTATCATTTGCCCATAAAGGTCATCAATCGTGATTCTTTTATGCGGGAAGTTCAGTTCACTCAGGTCTCTCTCTGCCACAAGCCAGAGATAATAGGTCTTTGAATATTCCATGTAACCAACTGGTTTGTATTGATAATCAGTCAGTAAGTTCCTGTATTTCATTTCCCTATTGAAAACTTTGTTAAATGTTATCCCGCTTCCTCTTGCTGGTTTCCAACCCATTGTGTTGCCCTTTCGTTGTTTTTGAACTTATGTGGTTGCGAATACTCTTGCGGGTTTCTCTCCGGTGAGGATGAACTTCGCCGCGATCTCGGCCCTGGATGAAGCCCAGACAATGGCGCGGTTGTCGTTCTTGAGTGCCTTGAGCCATCCTTGGATGTAGGCCACGGAGTTTTTGAACGCCTTCTCGCATTCAATCCCGATCTTGTTGCAGAGCATAGCGGAACCAATCTCGGCCACCAACTCCTCACGGGAATAGTCCTCGTTGCCGAAAGCGGCGATGCCGTGTTGCTCGCTGTCGCGGTCGCAACGGGACTTCGCCTTGGTGCTGTGTACGAGTTCGTGGAAGGTGGTGGAGTAGTACTCTTCCGGAATTTCATACTGCGAGAGCATGGGCACGCTCACCATGTCGAGAGAAGGGGAGTAGAACGCCCTGTCGGTGAGTTTGTCGTTATGGAATTTCAGCGCTTTCTCACGGCCAAGATAACCTGTAATCACCTCTTCTGCGGTGTCGATGGGGAAGATCAGCGTTCCCGTTTCTTCCTCTTTCTTGATCTTGGACCCAACGCCCTCTGTGTCGTCGATGTGGAACACGTTGAAGTATCGGAGAATCGGCACGAGGCGTTGCTCTTCCTTCTCGCTTCCGTCCTCGTTCTTCACCGTTTTATTCATCTTGACCTGCTTGAAGAAAACCACCATGCCGGCCTTGGAGCCTTTCTTGATGTTTCCACCTGCATCCTTGATCTGCTTGAATGTCAGCCATTCCCCTTCTTTGCCGAGCAGAAGTTGGTTGAGGAATGAATAGGGTTTGCGTGAGACGTAGTTGATTGCGCCTCCATCGGCGAGACATGCGCCGGACCACGGCTTCTGCCATGGGATGATGCCTTTGTCGAGTTGTTCGACGATTCGATCTGTGACCATTTGATAAACGTTTGCTGTCATAATTGTTTGTTTTTAATGTGTTTAGATAGTGTTATTTGTTGTTGTGGTTTACATTCTTGCGGTCATCGTGCATTGCAGCTTCCTGAGCTGCGATACGTCATAGGTGATGTCCGACACCTCGGTCCCATAGACGTATGGCGACCAATTCTGGATTCTTTGCCATGTCTTTTTCCTGTACCCGCGCTCATTTCCCGTGACACTCATGGAGCATCCATAGGAGAAATCGGGGCAGTTTTCATAGTCCCTGGTGTATTTGTCGAAATTCCAGTAATCGTCAGGGTCGTGGATTTCAAGATACCCTTTCTTGTCCTTTGTAATGAAGAACCAGACCTTATCCAATCCGCTCACCGTGGAACCGTAGATGTTTCTTCCGTTGAACGGCTTTTCGAGTGGGAAATACACGCAGAGCGTGATAACCCCGCCTCTTCGTGTGGCGGGTTTGTAGCAGTAGGTGGGCTCCTTGAAGAACCTTTCCCCGAAATATTGTTCAAGCTGGCCTTTAAGGTGCGATACGATGTTTCCGATCTCGCGCTTCTTGAACGGGAGCCAGCCTTTCCCGACGAAATTTCCGTATTTCATATTGTGTTTTTTTGAAGTCAGTTTGATTTAGGCGTAATTGTATGGCTGCTTGACGTATTTATTTGAAGTGTTTATCGGAAGAAGGTGAAAATCCAACAACATTTCATCAAGCAGTCTGTTTCCGTAATAGCGGACTGCACGATACCAGCTTTTCGCATTGATTTTCTGGTCGATTGTCAAATTATTGTAATACATGGTTGCCGGTTATTTGTGATAGCGTTCTTGTGTTTTTGCAATGGTTATTATTGGAACAAGGCCGAGGAGTCTTGATGCGGCCCTGTATGTCATTCCCGTATCGACGCAATTGTCAAGCAGGTAGATGTTACCTCTTGGAGTATGGGTCAATCTGAAGTCGAGATTGATTTGGCCTCCGGCCATTTTGATGTCGTATAGTTTCGCCCGTTCTCCGCTGACGATGCAAGGATCAACCGTACAGCCTTTCAATTTTGCAATCTGCAAGGCGATATCCAGCATGTAGGTGGCTTTACCATGATGGCTTGGCGTTGGGACCAGCGTTGAATCGCTTGGTGTCAGCGCGGAAAGCAAAACGGCAGCGTCGGAAATAGCCCGTTCGCTGCCGTCTTTTACACCGTGGCACAGTTGGCGATATCTTTCGTACTCCCCCAAGGAGAGGATGCTGCTATTCATCATCTTCTTCTTTCGGCTCCCCAATCAGGGATGTTACTATTTTCAGCAGTTCCTCTGCCATTCCATATTCGGGGGCTTGTTCGAGGTCGAATTGAAGATGCCGAAGTTCTTCCTCGGTTGCCTCGATTGTGATTTTGTAAGTCTTTTTGATTTCTGTTGCTTTCATGATGTTGGGTGTTTGATGTGATTAGATTTTAGAAAACACTAATTTGGCGCTTATCGGGAGCGCTTCGCAGTCCACTTCCTCTACGAAGTACTTACGTCTTTTTGTGGAAGGGTTTTCGTCAAATTTGTTGGCTTTGCCGATTAAATCCTTGATGAATCTGGCTATTCGTTCGGCGCTAAGTTCGCATTTGTTGGCGACTACGATGTCATAGTCCTTGCAAGTAGGTGTTTCTTCGTGCAGCTTGGCGATTCCTACGATTCTGCTTCCGTATTCCATTACCACGGAGTCGCCGATGAACGCACATTTTCTTACAGTGTGGAGTTTTCCGCAAACACGGCTGTAGCTCCCTTTTGAGAATCTTAAAAACATGTCTTTATTTGCTGTCGGTTATGTTATTAGAGATCCACATCGTCAATCTCGTGGTCGGTTCCGTACTCTTCGTTGTAACTCTCGATTTCGCATGAAGGGATGTAGCATTCTCCATCGACGCTGAAACTTCCCTTGTCAAGGAGTTTCTGAAGGGCTTCGCCATCACCTTCGATGACTTTTTCGATTTCTTCCTTGCTCCCCGATACCGTTACACCGAGGCGCATCCAGATTTGTCTTGTTTCCATATTGATTTGATTTTAGTTGCTGTTTTTTAGTTTGTGGAATTGTCCTGTTTTTGATGTGCATAACGCACCCTTGCATCCCATTGGGAGCAAGTCATCATCAGTGGCCAGATAGACCTTGATTGTGTAGATTGTCGGTGTTGACATCTTGCGTTTCTCGCGAACTGTTACAGGATGCCATTCTCCAAACAAATCACGATAGAGCAAGGAGGCCCCTACGTGTATTTCTTTGTAATCCATATTGTTTCGTTTTTGGGAATAAAAAGCGAGGGCCCCGGATTTCTCCGAGGCCCAGCGCAAAAAAAACTATCTAAAATTATGATTACAACAGTTACTTCGTGTTGTTAAGTGAGTTTTTGATATTCAGCAGATTGGTCTTCAACTCGAACAGGTCGGTTTGCATGTTCTCGATCTTGGAGAGCGCGTTGTCGATCTGCTGGTTGTATTCGTCGAGATTCGTGCTTTGGAGGAATTTCAGACCTTCGCCGGTCAACAGCCACTCTGCGGAAATGTTGTAGGTTTCCTGCATTTTCTTTGCGAACTTCTCTTTAAAGAGGAGGCCGCCAGAAAAGTATTTTGCTATCGTGGTATAGTATATTCCAGTATCTTCTGACACCTGCTTCATTGTCAGGTGAAGATAATCGGCGATATATTTCAGCCTCTCGTGAGGCAGTTTCAGGTTTTGCATAATGATTCAACTTTGAAATTTTTGCAAAAATACAATTATTTGGGTATAAAAGGTTTTGAATGAGACAATCTCGATGCAAGTTGATGTTAGTGAAACAAGAAGCTTGCGAAATCCGACAACTTTTTCATCGTTTTTGACACGGCATATTCGTTTTTCATCTTTTCAAACTCTTTTTTCCTTTCATCGTCGGGCATATCCATGTATTCCATCAGGCGGCGGTTCCAATCCTCGCATTGGCGAAGCTTCTCTTCGGCTTCCATCGCCCTGCGGTAATACTCGTTGCACTCACGGCATTTGTCCTCGTACTTTTTGCACCATCTGACAGCCTCGTCTTTGGCACGTTCGGTTTCTTCCTTGAACTTGCGGGACAATTCGTTTCTGACCTGTTCCCTTATTTCGTTGTTTTTTCTCTTTTTCATTGCCTGTTATCCTTTCTAAGTTTCTTCGCTTCTTCCCGGGTGATGATCTCCACGCAGCAGAAATCGCCCTCCGGCTCGGAATCGAACGAGCGGCCCTTGTAAACAATGTTTGCGGTTCCGTTTCTTTTGTAGAATTCGATTATCTCCTCGTCGCTGGTTCCATAGCTGAACAAGTTGGAAACGTCACAGTAGAAAAGCTTTCTGTCGATGGTGCAGAATGTCGGGCGGTTCCAGTCATCCACTCCGGCAATATATACTTTTACTTTTTCCATGATTGTAAGTTTTTAGTTGATGTACCAGCCGTCTGGCGTGTCTTGAGTGACCTTGCTGTACGGGAGATCCTTCGCATTTTCGTAATATTCGCAGATTTCCTCCACTGTGATCGTCCCTTCGTACTGCTTTGTGGCTTCAAACGCTCTTTCGGCGCTTTCACAGTCTTTCATCAAATCCTCGACCTTTACGCAACACCACGTTCCCTGGACGCAACGGTACTCGGCTTCATCGCCTCCGTCGTTCAGGTAGCAGAAACCGTCGATATGAACCCACTTTACTCCGTCTTCGTCGGTTTCGACTTGGTAGAGGTCTCGGCTGAGATACCTCTGAACCTTTCTCATGTCTTCGTAACGTTTGTCGAATCCATTGATTTCTTCCTCATCGTGGAAACTTTCGAGCGTCGCGTAGCCGTTCCATCCATCAAGGTCTTCGAGAGCCTGTAGATACGCCTCTTCCTCCTTAACGGTGTCGAATTCCCTGATGATATATGTACCATCGTAGTTTCCAATCGCCGAGATAAGCTCGTCGAAATCGTCGGCGTGCCGGCTGGCGCTCTCCCCGAAAATCAGGTGGAGGACGCGCTTTTCGTCGGGTTTGTCTTCTTTCGGGTCTTTTTGGATCTTCTCGTCCTCCATGTTCTCGCGAGGCATGTAGAAGTCAATCTCCTTCCTCCAGGCACGCTCGCCAAGTTCCTCGGAGAATTGCTTGTGGATGAACTCTATGAGTTGGAAGTAATGCCAATCAGACACTATCAACTCTATGGTCCTTTTCGTCTTGTTAAGGCGATACCCGCCGGAGCCAAAGAAATTGATGATGGCCAGCGCGTTGTCGAATGCCCTCTTTGTCCGGCATTCGATTCTCATGTTCGGTTTGTCATTCATTTTGCTGTCCTTTCTTGTTGAGTATTGACTTTTGTTTATTCGTCGGCCCAATAGGTCCATGTGTCGATGTATTTCTCTCCGTAACGCTTCCACCAGGCATTCAGCCTCTTCTCGAAAGCCGCTCTCTCAGCTTTCTCTGCTTCAAGGATGATCTTGCGGTTGTCGTCATCCAACAACACGAGATCCAACATACCCTTCGTTCTCCAAGGTTCGTTCTGAACCTGCCAAGGATTGATCCACTGGTAGCTCCATTCATTCAACTCTTCCTTTTGGCTGCAATACGATTTTCTATACAGGTATGGTTTCATGTATCCGTAATCGTAATCGTCTTCAAGTTCGCCGGACAGGGCCTTGATACTTCTGTCTATCCCGTCGATGTTGGCGTGGATGAAGTAATCGTAGCTTTTGGCGTCACTTGCCGCTTCGCACGCTTCTTGGTCTGTCATGCCCTGGCATCCGTAACCAAAGCAGAAACGGGTTTGAATATCCGGTTTCTCGAACGCCATCAGCCCGCCGTTTGTCAATCGGATGACCCGGCTTGTTTTCTTGCGGAAATATTCGATCATGCTTTCGTCATTTGGCCACACCTTTCGCATTTCGTTGAGATATTCCTCCAGCAGCGCCTTGTCTGGCTTGGCAACCGGCTCTTTCTTCTCTTCGGATGGCTTCTCTCCGGATGCGATGAATTTCTCCAAGTCCTCGCGTTTCTTTGCGCTGAACACCCAGCAGGGACCGAGCTCCTTGTGTTTGCGGTAGTGGCCTCCAATTTCCTTCAGTTTCTTCCTGACAGGGTAGGTGTCGCCAACGACTGCGATGGAAACACCTTCGTTATAGTCCACGATTTGAAGACCATCCTTTGATTCCTCCTCGCGGGTGGCGGTTTCTTCCTTCCACCAGTTGAGGATTTCGTCGATGCTATTGACGGACATTGATTCGCTGTAGAACCACTCGGGGAAGTTCTGGAAGTCCTGGAACATGAGTTCGGGGTCGGCTTCGTCCTTGTGGAGTTCCGTAGCGCACCAATTCATGAAATCCTTTCCGTTTTGGAAGGATGCGATATCAACCCATGCTCCGTCAATGCTTCCGCTGTTGTACTTGTGATAGGTCCCACAATAGACCATGGGGTTCTGGCAGTCTGAGCCAGCGATGTGTGTTTGTTCCTGTTTGTTCATTTTGTGTTGTATTTTATTGGTTTGACATTTTTCTTTCGTATTCAAGAATCTGCTCCCAAGAGCACCACTCGGGCTTCAGGTCGTCGTCGAATTTCATCCAAATCTCCTTCATGTGCTTGATGTGGCTTTCGATGGTGTTTCCCCATATCTTTTCAGGATTGCGGTATCTGCAGTCGCCCTCAGAAAGGAATCCATCGCAGTCGCTTTTCAACCGACCGAGCATCATGTATTCATATCGGAAGTTGGCTTCCCGGATTTCCTTGTCGGTCTCAGGGTTCTCGACGGTGAAGTTTTTGACCATCGAGCATGGTTCCCCGTCTATGTCATCGGGCGGTGCCATTAGCCATAGTTCGGTTGGCTTGACTCCTGGTTTGTAATTGATGTCGGCGTAATAGTTTCCATCTTTATCCCGGTACATCATGTAACCTTCCCAGTTCAGGTTTACTTTTGACAGTGTTTTCATGGGTTTTTGCTTTTATTCTTCTGTTTCCTCCAGTCTTGGAATTCCAAGTTGTATGCAAGCCTCTTGCATATCATCCCAGAATCCATAGTCCAAATAGTAGTCATTCATCTTAGCAGCTATTTCGGCCAATTCCTTGTTGGTGAGCTTGCTTCCATCGAATCCGCGTTGCTTCAAATCCTCGCGATCGAGCAATGATACAGTCTGAGGCACCACCTCTTCTGCGCTTTTCACTTTCTTTGTTTCCGGAATCAATTCGGTGATGGTCTGGATTTGGAAGGCGCAGGAAATGTCGTATGGATCCTGGAATTCAATGTCGTTCCCGTATTCCGTTTCCTCGCAACTAAACCACCATCCTCTCTTGTCGTGGATGACTTCTTTAATGTTCACATCTGTAGGTCCAACGTTGTCAAGGAAAACGCAGATACAAGGCGTCTCAACACCTTCTGGGATTTCTCCGTCCTCGTCGCACCAGGAATATCTTTCTTTGTGCGCTTTGAGTGCGTTGTCTAATTCTTCGATGGCAGTTTTCTTCAAATCTCTTTCTTTCTGCCAAAAATCTGTGCATTTCATTTTGTTGAGTTTTTGATGGTTAGTAGTCTATTTCGTCCAAGTAGGGGGAGAGGTCTTTGTTTGTCTCGGCATCGTTGACAGAGACCAACTCGACAAATTCCGAATTGCCCGACGGATCCAGGTTTCTCCCAGCCCATTCTTGCATGATTTCCTCGAGGTCGTTTCCCTCGATGGTTGTTTCCATTCGATAGGTGATTCTTGCTTTCATCATGGTCATAGTAGTATTACTTGTTTCGATTTAATCTGTTGCCGAAGCTTGTCGTCTGTTTGCGGGCTGAGCATAATCCGGTGGAAGTATCCTCCAGTGCCGCCCCAGCGGTCAACCTGGGATATTGAATGGAAGTCCGGCGCGGCGCTCTTATATACGCAGAAGTATTCGACATCGCCCTTTCTTGGGTTGGCGGTGATGGACCGCGCCACGATCCTCGTGTTCTGGATGAACCCCAGCTTGTTCCTGTGCAATATTTCAATTACCTGCATGGCCGATTTCTTATCCAAGGATGATGAAGTCATCGTCTTTCTTCAAGTCGCGAAGCCACGGCTCGTACTTGCTTCCGGTGAAAATCTCCTCCTTGGGCGTGAACCCGAAGTACAGGGGATGGAATTCGTTGCCCTCGTCGTCGGAACTGATTACGACGGCCTTCTTGCCGTTCCCGGCCTTGACCTGCTCTTTGCACATTTCGCAAAGCTGCTCTACTGTAATCTCTTTCATATTGCGTTCATTTATTTGGTTAATAGAATCCGTGGATTGTGTTTCAGTTCTCTCCAATCGACAGGAGATTCGGTATCAACTACATTGACGCTTACCTCGTCGATTTTAACTCCACACTCTATCGAGTGGAAGTTCGGATTGATGGTCAGGTGTGCAGCGGTGTCCTCGACTTCGCTCATATCGAGGTCGCCCCAATATCCTTTGGTGTCATGCTCATACTCGATGCGGATGACACAATTCATGACTCTTTTCATTGCTTTGTGTTTTATTGTTGAACAATCAGTTTTGTCTTGATTCTCGCCCTTTTGTAAACCATGAGGCCGGTGAAGCCCTTGCCCCTGATTTCGTGGAAAAGGTCGATGTATTCCTTTTGCTTCGCCGTCCGTGTCACCCGCATCAATTTGCGGTACTCGATGAAGAACCACGAAGCCTTGTGGGAATAGCCTTTGTTTTCACCGATGTTGTTCAGTATTTCCGGAAACACGGCAACGACCTCGCCGTCGTCGTAGGCCCGGAAAACCACTTTTACCGTTGTGTTCATGTCATTTTTGTTTATGCTTCGGCCAGCATCTTCGGCAGGTCGTTGTTCTCAATGGCATATTGGACCGCATAGTTGAGCCCGTAGAATCCTCCGCAGGAATCCACGTATTCCCATTCTTTCTCCTCATAGTCCTGAGGTTCGCGATCCTCACTCAGGCATTCGCGATGTGTTTTCCACGTCACGCTTTTCTCCACCTCGAACCAGAACACATTGCCTTCGGCCCATGCCTCGATTTCCTCGCGCTCTCCGCTTGACAGCATGTAACAGTCTTGGGTGTTCCATTGTTCCTCGGTAAGCCATTTGCCTTCGCCAACGGCTTCGCTTTTCACCAGCCATGCCAGGCCAGCGCAATCTGCGTCCACGTTGGAATAGAAGCTTATGCTTCCATGATAACCGAAGTTGTATGACATCACCTTGCATTCGTCGGTCATGCAATTCTCAAGCAGATCCACAAGGGATTCTTCGCTCATGTAGTCCACGACATCAAAGACTTCAATTTCCTCGCGCTTGCAGCAGAAATTCCATTCCTCGGACCAATGGGCCTCGATGATTTCCCCTGTATAGCTGCGATATTTGGAAACCCAGGACATCAGCACCCATTCCCTGCGGTGTTTGTCGTAAATCAGCGCATTGTCGTATTGTTCGTGGAATCCCTCCTTGCCGTTGGCTACCAGTCGGTCGATGATTTTCTTTCTGTCGCCATACCATACCAGCAACTGCATCATGCAATTTCTTGCGCTGTCGTAGTGAAGTTCGCTCTTACTCCGGCGTGTCGGGTTGGCTGAATAATCCCGGCACCAGTCGTCCATGTGCAAGGGGAAGTCGCAGACACAAAGCGGATGTTCCGCGCCTTCCTCGTAGCGTACCGTCAGGCGGTACTTTCCATCGGCGCTCACTTTCTGAAACGCCACGGGATATGCAATATCACTCATGATTTGATAGATTTTTACGTGAAAAACAAGGGGACGCAGCTGCGCCGCGCCCCCTCCAACAAAATGATTACAAACAGATATTCCTGTAAAGAATCCAAAGGGCGCGTCTTTTGAGAGCCGCGCCCATAAGGTAAAATGGTTGCGCCAAGGCGCAAACGATGAATGCTATGCGACAGGCCGAACATCGTACCCGTAGTACTTGTAGTAGTAGTTGCTGGCGTTACCATTGCCGAAGTACACGGACCTGGCGTAGCCGCGAGTGCTCTCAGTACCGCTCCAATAGTCCTCGTCTTCCCTAAGCGCTTCGCCTCCGAGTTCCACCGCTTTTGCGTTGATCTCGTCCTTGAAGCAATACATGAGAAGGCCTTCTTCGACGCTGAACAGGCGCATACCCTTGTCTTCGGCGTACTTATTCGCGTCATCCCAATTCATCAAATTGGGGGCGTCGTGGATGTCGATGCGGAAATCATACTTGCCTGCGTGCAGGCGGACGTACTTCACGCCGTCGATCTCAATGTCCGAAACAACGGCCTCGGGGTCGAAGGTCTTCAGTTCCATGGGGATTTCTTCGCCTTCGATTCCGAAAGCGGCGGCTCCGGCCATGAATGCCTTTACGAGTTCGATGCCGCCGTTGTTTTGCTCTGCGTACTTGATGGCGGCCTCAAGCAGCTTGAATTCTTGCTTTTTGCTCATAGTGGTTTGTATTTAATGGGTTTGACAGTTTACGATTGAAGGCCCGGAGTTGAGGCACCAAAGGTTCATGGCGCCCTTCACCTCTGCGTCGCCCTCGGAATATTCCTCGACAAAGGCGCAGTATTCTTCATAGTCGAGCTTGTGGTCCCACGGTGCGATCTGCTCGCCCTTGGGAACGTCGTTCAGGTCGATGGAAGGAGTGCTTTTCAGATAGCACTCCCTCACGAATTCGTTAAAGTCTTTCATGTTGCGCTGGTTTTGACGGTTAGAATAGAAGTTCTTCCAGATAGTCGGGCTCCAGCCCGTAGTCGTACAGGAGTTGGTCGAGGTCGGACATACTTACGTCCTCGTGCGAGATAAGGTCCTCGAATTCGCTGTGCAGGTCGTCGCTCAACTCCTTGCCGATGACCGATTCAATGCTTTGTGCCATAATCGCCTCCTTTCAATCCATCTG
>JAILBC010000114.1 GCA_024681295.1 Bacteroidales bacterium | reverse complement strand
CGGCTTGCGTCCAGGTGAGAAACTTT
This sequence comes from Bacteroidales bacterium, assembly GCA_024681295.1. Classification (GTDB taxonomy): domain Bacteria; phylum Bacteroidota; class Bacteroidia; order Bacteroidales; family F082; genus Limimorpha. The sequence goes on along the minus strand of JAILBC010000114.1, from coordinate 2,740 downwards.
ATGAGGAGGTGCTTTCCAATAAGGAGAACACTATTCCTACCAACCACGACCGTATCCGTGTCGCCAAGGTGCGTGAATACGAATACGAAGAGGTCAACGTGATTCTCGACAAGCTAGTGCATCTTGCCCATGACGTTAAGATCCCGGAGATGGTCATCCTGATGAAGGAGACCGTGCCGGAGTTCATCAGCAAGAACAGCCGGTTTGAAATCTACGACAAGAAAGAATAAGCTATGAAGGGTATTGTATTAGCCGGTGGCTCTGGCACTCGGCTATATCCAATCACAAAGGGTGTTAGCAAACAGCTGTTGCCTATCTACGACAAGCCGATGGTGTATTACCCCATCTCGGTGTTGATGTTGGCTGGCATCCGCGACATTTTGATTATCTCCACGCCGTTCGACCTGCCGAGTTTTAAACGTCTCTTGGGCGATGGTTCCGATTACGGCGTCCATTTCGAATATGCAGAGCAGCCTTCCCCCGACGGTCTGGCTCAGGCTTTTATCATTGGCGAGAAGTTCATCGGTGATGACTGTGCCTGTCTGGTGTTGGGCGACAATATCTTCCATGGTTCCGGCTTTACCAAGATGCTTCAGACGGCTGTTGAAGACGCCGAGAAGAACCAGAAAGCCACGGTTTTCGGCTATTGGGTCTCGGACCCGGAACGCTATGGCGTGGCGGAGTTTGACAAAGAGGGGAACTGCCTCAGCATTGAGGAGAAACCTAAGAATCCAAAAAGCAACTATGCTGTAGTAGGCTTGTATTTTTATCCGAACAAGGTGGTTCGGGTGGCCAAGTCCATCAAGCCATCGGCCAGAGGCGAGCTTGAGATCACTTCCGTCAACCAGGAGTTTCTGAGGGATGGCGAGTTGAAAGTCCAGACGCTCGGTCGCGGCTTTGCTTGGCTCGACACCGGTACCCACGACAGCTTGGCGGAGGCTTCTACCTTTGTGGAGGTCATCGAGAAACGCCAGGGGCTGAAGATCGCCTGTCTCGAAGGCATCGCCTATCGTCATGGCTGGATCAGTGAAGAGAAGATGCGCGCTTTGGCTCAGCCGATGTTGAAAAACCAATATGGACAGTATCTCCTCAACGTCATCGAGGAGTTAAAACGCGACCAGTGATATGCGAAGTTTGATCATCACGGGCGGCGCTGGGTTCATAGGGAACCATGTCGTCCGCTTGTTTGTCAACAAATACCCAGACTATAAGATCATCAATTTGGACAAGTTGACCTATGCGGGTAACCTTGCCAATTTGAAGGACATCGAAGACAAGCCGAACTATCGCTTTGTCAAGATGGACATTTGTGATTTCGAAGGAGTATATAAGCTTCTTCAAGAAGAGCAAGTGGATGGCATCATCCACCTTGCGGCGGAGAGTCATGTGGACAGGAGCATCAAAGACCCGTTCACCTTTGCCCAGACCAACGTCATGGGGACGTTAAGCCTGTTGCAGGCAGCGAAACTGTATTGGGAGTCGCAACCGACCCCTTGGATGATGCAGCATGGAGGCGAGTCTGTCCCATGCCGCTTCTATCATATCAGCACCGACGAGGTCTATGGAGCTTTGGAAATTACCCATTCCGAGGGAATCATGCCTCCGTTCACCACGAAGGCCTCTTCAGGGAAACATCATCTGGCATACGGTGAGAAGTTCTTTACGGAAGATCTGAAATACCAGCCACATAGTCCCTATAGCGCCGCCAAGGCATCGAGCGACCATTTCGTTCGGGCCTTCCACGACACCTATGGCATGCCGGTGGTGGTTACGAATTGTTCCAATAATTACGGACCTTACCAGTTTCCTGAGAAGTTGATTCCATTGTTCATCAACAATATCCGGCACAGGAAGCCGCTGCCGGTCTATGGCAAGGGCGAGAATGTGCGCGACTGGCTTTATGTGGAAGACCACGCTCGGGCCATCGACTTGATTTTCCATCAGGGCAAGGTGGCCGAGACTTATAATATAGGTGGCTTCAACGAATGGAAGAACATCGATCTGATCAAGGTGCTTATCAACACCGTTGACCGACTGTTGGGAAGGAAAGAAGGGGAGGACCTCGACTTGATTACCTACGTCACCGACAGGGCCGGTCATGACCTTCGTTATGCCATCGACTCCACCAAGTTACAGCGTGAACTTGGGTGGGAGCCCACACTTCAATTTGAGGAAGGCATCGAAAAGACCGTCCGATGGTATCTGGATAACCAGGCGTGGCTCGATAATGTCACTTCTGGCGACTATCAGAAGTATTACGAAAAATATTACGGCGCTCTCTAAATTCTAAATTCGTAAATAGGAGAGTATTGTTGTAGTTGGTATTCTATTTATAGAATGGTATATTGAACCAAAACCATGTTTTCTCCCGTAGAACAACATTTTTTCATTGCCTCCCGTAGGGAGGCCCCGACAACCAGCCTTTCTTATCTCGTCAGCGAGAGCGTCCCGCGTCTGGGACTGATGCTCTCCATGTGTTTTTTGGAATGGGTACAACAGCATCCCGAGGGTTGTGTCAGTCTGCCTATAGGCAAGTCGGCCAGCGACTTCATCAATAATACCCATAAGCTCCTTGATCAATGGGACAGCCCTGAGATCCGAGATCAGAGATTGCGTTACGGTTTGCTTGGAGAGAAACCATCTTTGAGAGGCCTGTGTCTTGTGCAGATGGGGGAGTATTATCCCATCTCACCCCTCCAGCACAACTCCCTTTATAATTTCGTCCACAAAGAGTACATCC
>JAILBC010000091.1 GCA_024681295.1 Bacteroidales bacterium | reverse complement strand
GTTGTCCTTCAGGACGTAATAGGTCTCCGTAAAACCGCCGCTCCGCTGCACCACGGCGAACACGCCGTAGGGGCCCGTCAGGTAGGTGTTGCTGTATTCCACGGTCATATTCCCCTCGGTCTTCGTCACGAACTCGCAGTTCCCCACATAGCGCTTGGTGCGCAACGTGTTGTCAAAGTGCTCCTCCATGAGGATGCGCTGTCGGTCGTAGCCGTAAGCGTAGCACAGGCTGTCTTTGCCCTGCTTGACCATGCTCACCTTGTCGAAACCCGTGTAGGTTACGGTCTGCGATGCCGAGGGGAACACGCCTTCGGCAGTCGTCGCGGAGGCCAGGGCATGGACCTTCGTGGCGTCGAACACGGGCTGAGAGAACACCGAGGTCACCTGGGGGATGCCGTTCGAAGCCGTCACGGCCTCCCTCGAGGTCATTCTTCCCAATGCATCGTAGGTCATGGTGCAATGCAGGTCCTGCCCCGAAGGCCTCTTCAGGGTAACGCCCGTCAGTCGGTTCATGTCATCGTAGGTGAAGGTCTCTTCCAAGTTCTTTTTGTTGTCCTTTCGAGAGGCTAAATTACCGAATTTATCGTAACCGTATGAAAGATTCTGAAGGTTTTTTGTCGTCACGATACTTGTTAGTCGATGTGTCAGCGTGTCGTAGGTGTGGCTGGTGACGGCACCGTTGCCCAACTGGGCCTCAAGCAACAGCCCCGAGGCATCCATCTCGTTTGTCTTCCACAACAATAGCCCGTCGTCGTCGGTGACGCTCTTCAGATACCCATGGCTGTAGCCGTAACGGACCGCCACGCCCGTAGGATATACAATCCGCCCCACCCTCGACTGGCCGTCGTACTGCACCATGGTGATGTAGGTGCTAGCCCCTGTCTGCTCGGTGGTGCGCACCAGTCGCGCCAGCGAGTCGTAGGCGTATGCGACACGCTGGATGAAGGCGCCGCCCTGTTTTTTGAAGACCACGCTGTCCAAGGCGCCTTTCAACACTCCGGTCTCGTTGTAGCTGTAATCCGTCCGGGTGTTTCCAAGGCCCTCGGCCGTCCTGATGAGACGGTCGAAGCCGTCATAGAAGTTCTCGGTTCCCGTCTGTTCGGAAAGCTCACGAGGCGAAATGCTTCTCTTCAGTCGGCCATAGGCATCGTAGGTAGTCGTGAGTGTCCCGTAGTCGGGGTCTGTCAGCGTGGTCCTGCGACGGGCATCGTCGTAGGTGGCCGTCACCATTGTGGAGGTGTTGCCGTTGACGGTGGCCGTGGCCATGAGGCCGTCGGCGTAATGGTCGAAGGTTACATAGGAACCGTCGGCGTTGTCGCTTCGGACTGTCCATCCCATGGCGTTGACCGTCACGGCGCTTTCCTGTGTCAGTCCTTGGGTCGTCGTCACCGCCGTCTCGGTCCTAAAGCCGTCATAGGCCGTGGCGGTGCAGGTGGTGTCGGGGGTAGTGACGGTGGTCAGCCGGTCGAGGTTGTCATAGCCGTAGGTGGTCCATCTGGCGGTCTCCCCCTCCTTGTAGGGTTCCGACACGGCCGCAAGCCTTCCCCGGTGGTCGTATTGCCTGTCGGTGAATACCGGTTCTCCGCGCAGCCCGTAGGTGACGCTTCGCATCTCGGCACCCGTCCTGTGGTAGAAGACCAACGACTGCACACCGTCGGAGGACCGGGTCCAGACATAATAGGAAGAATTGCTGGGGGCAAGGGGATGGCCTTGCGCCCAGCGCTTGGCGGAGCATGTCCTCGTTCCGTCGGCGTTCGTGGTCCAGGTGATGATGCCGAAAGCGTCGTTATGGAACGTGGTGGCGAGTCCGTTGGCGCCAGTCAACGTGTCGACACGGTCGTATTCGTCGTAGGCGTATGAGTTGGAATAGCTTAAGTTGCCGCTGCTTACCGTTTCACTGGCGACGAGCCTGTGCTGGCCGTCCGGCCCGTATTCGTACTCGAAGACCTTCTGTTGTTCGTCCAGCTGCCCGTTGGGTACCCTGAGGGTCTTTCTCATCAGGTTCCCTTCGGGATAATACTCAAGATCGGTCTGCAATTTAAGCGGGTTCTGGTTCGAGACGCCTCCTGGGACGTCGTAGATCCGGCTTGGGAGATAGGAGTCCGCGGAGAGGTATTCTATCCAGTGGCTGTTTGTCACATCCGGCTTGCCTGTCCTCGATAGGGTCGAGGTCTTGACGTGCGGCCTGTTGAGGGTCCATGTGGCATAGCTGTGATTATAGTAAACGATGCTGTCCACGGAACGGAAGTCACACCCGTTGATCATCATTACGCCTGGACTTGTTGTAACTCCCTTTCTTGCAACGCCTAAGGAAACAAAATTATTGTATTGGCTCCCCGTCCCGTCACTGTTGTGGAAATAATCCGCAATGTCGCGTTTAAGGAGACCGGTCCCATTGGGATCGAAATAGTCCGTGGTTACCTTTGTCACGACGGGGAAAAACACTTTATTGTTTTCGCTTCTTGAGTTGACGTACGCCGTGTTTTCATACGATGTCTCCGAAAGAAGTGTGCCGTTGCCGCTAAATGTTTGTATAAGTGAAGGGGCTATGTGGACAATTTGCGAGGAGGTTTGGAGACTGTAATGCTGTTCCCTTATCGCTGCGGTGTCCTCGGGTCCAGTCCCATATGACGAGGCGTTTACGCTTTCAGTGCTTGTCACATTAGTGAAGCCAAGAAACCCCCTGCCTTGGGTATGGTATAGAATCCCCCCGTACCGATAGCTTGTGGATACTGGTTTTCCGCAAACGTTGTAGGATCTGATGGTTTTTACCGCTTTTGTGGGAAGGGCCATAGCCGTAACGTGTCCAACAAGGTTTTCTTGATTACGGTCAAGCAAATAGAACAGCGTATCGCTGCTTGGAGAATTCATTTTTTGCATCAAATAATCGAATGTGAAATTCGTCCAGTTTCCCATACCGTCAACAATTCCGTTAACAGCATAGACATCGAGAGCTGGTGTCAAATAGTATATTTCTTCATCCCCCAAGTCATCACAAACCTCCTTGCCCCTAAAGCAACCAAGGCAGGTTTCCAAATTACTATGAGGGCTATGGACGGCATAAAGACGCTTCTTTCCCGAGAACGGCACATAATTACCCGTTTCATTAACGGGACCGAAATAGTATTGGTCGTAGTAGCCACCGTGTTGATAAGGGTGCTTGATGTCGTCGTAGCCATCGCCGTTAAAATCCGCCACTTGCAAATGAAGCCAGTTTTCATGATGTACCTTCAGGTTGAAATGATGGTTGGATCCAAGGTAACCAAGTCCAAAGTCATCAATTATGTATGTCGGGTCCAACATACCTTCACTTCCCGAAAGATTTATCTGCCAGACCGGTTCGTTGTTGCCATTGAGGTGGCAAGAAAGGACGTCCTTCTTGCCGTCTCCGTTGAAGTCGCCGAGATAGCAGTCGTAGCTATCGTCAAGAGCCGCACTATTTGACGATTCAACATAGTAATAGTTTCCGTTTGCCGTTTTGTGGAGTTTGTTGATGTGGCACCTGTCTCCTGTAAGATACATGATTTCAGCGGCACCGTCCCCGTCGAAATCCGCCGCCAAGTGCCTTAGCGAAGGAAGATAATCGTTAAACTGGTGCGCCGTCATCTCCGTCTCGTCCGATGAACAAACGAAACAATACGCCTTGTCGTATTGGAACTGCCCCGGATGGTCTTCATCTTCCATGGAAGCTTGTATGATGATGCAGTCGCTGCCTATCCCCAGATAATCGCCAATGAGAATCGATTCGACGTAATTCCTTTTTATCTTGTATGGGCCCAGTTGTGGAAGTTGGGTGAAAGAGAGCGTGTTGTTGTTGAAGCTTGACAAATACACATTCATAGTAAGCAGGTCCCTATATGGCCAGTGCCTTCTTTGTTTGTCGGAAACCAGAAAATCATCCTTCCCGTCACCGTTGAAATCGGCTATGTGGATCCACTCCACACTGTCGTTAAGTTGGATCCCCGTCACATAATCAAAGCGAGCTGCGTTTTCTCCTCCTTGGTTCAAATACACCTCTGCCCATGTGTACCTGTTGTCAATGTCAGGTTTTGTTACTATGACGTCGGTGTATCCGTCTCCATTGAAGTCTCCTGGAAATTTGATGGAGTGAAGGAATGCGTCTGTGTGCCCGGGAGTGTTGAGTCCTTTATACGAAAGAGATGCGTAGTAACCACTCTGTTGGGACCATATAATTGTTGTAGGATTGAGGCTTTCACATCCGGAAGAGAGGTGTATTTCCTTGAGTCTTGTATAAAAATAGCCATTGGACGCGTCAATATGGTGATATTCAAAACTATATCTACTCAATTCTGAATATTGGTTGCCGATTCTTTTGTTGATGCTTAGGGTTCCCAACAGATCGGAGCGTTTCAGTGTGTTTTGGCCTATTGTAAAAAGGTCGATGTCTGGTCTTGAGTCATAGGAAAAAGAAACCCTAAATGCGGGAACCTCAACTGGCAATGACGATAGATTGCCTGTATAATCAATATAAGCAAGTTTAAATCCCGTGTTGCTAGTGGTATAATGATACTCGATGTAGTTTCCGTTTCTGTCTGTTGCCCGATGCAAAAGCCAGCAACAAGCCCTCAAAGATTCCTGAAGTTTGACCTGTGTGTCATTAGAGGTGCCATATTCCATTTTTATTCCGTTGGCTTTCCATACCACGAAATGGTCCAATACTTTGATTGAAACAGGTCCGAACAAGCCGCCTCCTATTTGCTCAAGCCTAAAATATGCCATAATTTTCGACATCTCATCCTGCTCTGTCTTGTACTCCACGCTGTCAGTATGGTTCGCAACTGCGATGAGCCTTTTGCCGTCAAGCATAAATCGGTCGGTGGTGTCGTTCAGCGTGACGGCGCCCACGGCCCCGTCGTGGTAGCGCGTCTGCCCCGTCCGCTCGATGCAGGATATTCCCGCCAAGTCCCATCCCCATCCCAGCAGGCCGTTGCCGGCCTGGCTGTTGTAGGTGATCGCCAGGCTGGGCTGCATCCCGTTGATGCCGGCGGGAAGTTCTATGGGGATGGTGTAGACAGCGGCGCCCATCATACCGACATCCACCGTGCCCCCGAGGGCACCCACCACGCCAGTGTCTCCCGGGTTGGGACCTCCCGTGAGACCCGATTCCGGAGGGTAGATTCCGTATGGATCGATCTCCATTGTGGCATGCTTGTGCGACACTGGCTCATAAAGGAAACCGGTATTCAGGTTGATGCGGCTGTTTGCCGTGTATTCGTGGCTCTGGTTGGCGTTCAGCGTAGAGTTCAGTTCGAAGCTCTCTCCATGATTGACGTTCTGCGCCAGCGTCACGGCGGTACACAACGCCAATGCGGCTGTCATCAAGGCCGCCGCGGCCCGTATGCTTGTTTTCATGGCTCCACAGGATTAGTTCCTCTTGATCACTTTCCAGACCTTGGCCTCGCGTTCCGTGGCCAGGCGGAGCAGATAGATGCCCGCCGGCCTGCCGCCAAGGTCGAACTCCTCCCTGGGGCCGGTCACATGACGCTCCTCAAGGACCCTGCCGTCAAGGGTGCTCAGCGTGGCCTGGGCGCCCTGACCCATGTCCATCCCCGTGAGCGAGAGGATGAAACCTCGCTCCGTGGGGTTGGGAAAGAGCATGGCCTCGCCGCCGGCAAAGCTGTCGCTGACCGAAGCCTGCCATAGCGTGGCTCCGTCATCAGGGTTGTCGCCGGGTTTGACGCCTTTGTCGCCATCCCCATCGGAGAACTCCAAAGTCCGGCTCGTGCGGTTGCCGCAGGCGTCGTAGCCGAAATGCACCGTCACCAGCGTCCTCAGCGAGTCGATCTCCTTCTGCTGCCGTATCAGGTGGAGCGTCAGCTCCTCAACCTTGCCCAGCAGCGCAGCCTGCATCACGGCCACATCGTAGCCCTCGGCCTTCACCTCGGCCTCCGAGGGGATGCCCGGGAGGTGCCTGTTCTCAGCCACAAAGGACTCAACCTCGGCAAGCGGCATCAGGTGATAGTCCTCCCCGAACACGCAGTCCTGCCAGTCGCCCACCTCCTGGATGTGTACCTTGGTGGTGATCAACCCTCCGTCGACGGCCAGGGCGTAGTCGCTTGTGGTGTTCTCTATGTTGACACCCACCTTGCCGTTGAGGGTGATGTCGCCGTTGGTCGTCACCGTGACGGCATCACGCCAGTTGGTGATGACGGTGCCCCGGGGATCCACGTACTTTGCCGTACGAAGCTTCCACGCGGCGTTGCCGAACTCCATGGCGTAGGAGGGGCCTTGTCCAGAGCCTCGACGGTATTGTCCACCGGACGGATAGGCGTTCAGGCTGAGGAAGGGCGTGCCGTCCGTCGAAAGGACGAAGCCGTCCGTCCCCAGCGACATCAGGTCGCCGTCGACATTGTAGTTCTTCGAAGTGACATTGAGCGGGTTGTTGATTCCCGCGGTGATGAACATTTGCCCTCGTGAGTTCACCGAGACGCCGTGACGCACATCGTGGATGCGGATATAGGTGCTGTCCGCCGTGGAGTCGCCGGGCTCCAGGATGAGGCTGGCATCCTCGCCGATGTCGGAGCGGATGTGCAGCTTGGCCTGAGGCATCACGTCGCCGATGGCCACACGGCCGGTTTTATTGAGGATGCCCTGCCCGTAGTCGTTGGGCGACGCGCCTACGAACAGCGTGGGCTTCGTGCTGTTGAAACCAACCATCAGGCAGTTGCTGCTGTCGTTGACCAGATAGGCATCGGCGCCAAGGGTTCCTTCGATGCCGCTGCCGATCACCATGCCGCAAGAGAGTCCGTTGACCCGAATATGGTGGCCCATGCCGATGTTGTCGTTTCCCGTCACCTTCACGGAACGCCCGAACGCCATGGCGGCTTCACCTTGGATGTAGTTTAAGGCACCCAGGGCGACGGCACCTTCGCTGTTTTCATCGATGGTGTCGTTCAATCCCACTGTCAGCGTATGCTGCGAGGACAATGTATTGTCCAAGCCTATTGCATTACCCGTGGGTCTTCCGAGGCCCCCGCCAAATAGATTATTCCCTGAACCTATGTTCAAATTGTCTCCATCCGTTATAATACGCTGGGCCTGGAGCTCTACCGACAATAATCCCAATAGCAGTGACAGCGCCACTGCGAGTGATATTCTGTTTTTCATAAGCCAAGCGTATTAATCTGTCACCTCAAATTCACCGTAATAAACGTCACCGTTGGAAAGGGTGAAGGTTACAATGTAACTACCCGTGTAGGTGATGTAGAAGTCAACACCGTCAGGGGTAGGGGTCGATTGGAACTGTGCTTCGCCAGCACCGACAGCCTCCACCTCGATGTTGACCTGACCGAGATTATCCAGAAATACCACAGAGAGGGTGTGGCCGTTGATGGAGGCAACAATAGAGTTGGTTCTGGGAACACCTTGGACGTGAGCTTCTTTAATTTGGATATGACTGAATCCATCAAAAGAATTGCTGCCGCAGCACCAAATTACTGATAACAATAAGCCGAGTAGCAGGGGTAATCGTTTGTTTTTTTTGTGTCGCATAGTAGTTGTGTTTTATAGGTTTGCGACACAAAAATATATGGGAAAAACACTGCTTGTACGTCTTTTCTTGTTGAAAATAGTTGCAGGTTTTAAGTTAACGATTTGTATTTCAAATGTTTAACACAAAACTAGTTCTCTGATGAACCGACGGGGCTCTTTTTCGGTGTTGAACGCTGTTTTCATTTTTAAGGACCGCCTCTTTATGGTGGTGTAATCGCACGATAGCAATGCCGCAATCTGGACATCCTCTAAATTCAACAGATACAGCAAGCATTGGTTTATTCCGCTTCGGCTGATTTTGGGATACAAGTCGGTCAATGTCTTTTCAAATCCACTAAAGTGTTTTTCGGCGGCAAGACTTAAATCCTGAAGTTGTGCATCGCTGAGTTGCAATTCAGGATAGGCACCACACATGGCTTCTCTTTTGATGACCTTGTCAGCAAGCAATGCCATGATGATTTGGCAAACTTCTTCTTTCACGAAGTCTTCAAGAGTATCCCAGGCTGCTTGTTTTCTTTGGTGTTCCGATTCATTTGCCAAGTCGCTCGCTCTCCTTTTCTGTATCTGCAAAGCCTCGTTACTCCGTTTCAGACGCCCAGACAAGGCTTTTTGTTTTATTTCGTGGGCATATTGTTCCTCTTGGATTTGCGCTTCAAGGCGTAGCTTTTTCTTTTTGTTTGTTCGATACAGAACGAAAAAGCATAATAGGACCAACGAAAGCACCGCCATGACCACAAATGTCTTTCTTGCTTGTTTTATCAACTTTTGCTGATGTCGATATTCCGTCTCCCACTGTTTATGTGTGTTGCAAAGTTCTGCCAATTGGGACTTGATATTGCTTTTATTCTCTTCTTGAGTGGCATAGGGAGCCAAAAAATCAGAATATAAATATGCTTCTGAATCGTTCCCTTGTGATTTGCAAATCACCGCCAACCATTCGGCAGCCTGTTTTTGGGAATTTATACTAGTGGATTCATAGAATACCTTTTTTAAATAGGGCCAAGCTGAATCATACAAAGATTCCCGGTAATAAACCCCACCAATACTCAAACATCTAGAATAAAACTCCTTCTCGCTTTCTGCTCGTTCAAGTAACATCTTCAAGCGACTCAACGAATTCCAAGGACACCCTCCCATTTCGTAAGAAAGGAAAGCTCGATTTGTTTCTATATCTCTGTAAATCAAATTATTAGTATCGGGTAGGATGTCTAGGCCTTTCTGGTAATAATAATCTGCGCTGTCGTATTTTTCCATCATGTCAAAGTGTGACCCGATTTCATCTAAAATCCATGCTATATTCCACAATTTAGCGTCATATCTGTAATAAAATGACAAGGACTGCTTCCCAAAAATAATAGCTTGCTCGTGTAGGTATTGGTCGGAAAACAACTCGCAAAGATGCGTATAGGTCAATGCCAAAAACTGCGCTTTCTGCCCCACGAGTTCTTTTTCGGCAAAATGCCCCTCCATGATTTCCAACGCCTTTAAATACTCCTCACAGGCAATAACAACGCTGTCGTGCTCATAGTAGCCCACGCCGTTGATGTAATGGGCCCGGGCGGCCAAAAACGGGTCAAATACCGAATCGTAATACGCTACAGCCTTCAACAGTTCAGCACGGTTGGTCTGCTCGTAATAGTTCTTGTAGAGCAATTCAGCCAACAATAGGTTAGCATAATGGCGGTCGCTCACCGTGTCGTAACATTGGATCAGCCGTGTCAGGGCGCTGTCGGGCTGGGTCCACATCAAACTGTCAACGGCTGACAATTCCGACGATGATTGTAGAGACGTGGCGCGCCGCGTCTCTACGGCGGCATGACGATGACAAGCCGCCAAGAAAACAGCAAAAAACACAAAGCCGATAATACTCAGATGTCTCAAATCATTACCTTCCAATCCTTGATGCCTCTTTCCTCGCTGCTGAAGCACACACCAATCTTGTCGACATAGGCGAAGTCGTTCGTTCTGATTTTCTCAAAGGTCTGAATACCAATGGGGTAGTTCATGTCGTCTGAATTTATTTCAATTAATATATGGTTTATCAAAACCGAGTGCAATTACAGTCCTTCGGGGCTTTGCGACGACCAAAATGCTCCTCACTGCGACAGCTGACGAAGGCTAGGGCGGTGATCAATAGCAGAATAATAAGAATAATACGTTTCTTTTTCATGTTCAGGTTGGATTTTCTCTCTTCGGTCGAAGAGCCTACGGGTTGCTTCGCTTCGCTCGCAATGACGGACGTCATTTCGCTAGCCAGATTGAAGGGTTTAAGGTTTCGGTGCCGTGACGGAGCTCGAAGTGGATTTCGGTCTTGCCTTCGTAGCGGTCGGTATGCACCTTGCCGATGTTTTGTTTGGTGCTCACTTTGTCGCCACGGTTCACATACACCTCGTCGAGCTGCGCATACACCGTGAAATAGTCGCCATGGCGGATGATGACGCCGATGTTCGAAGCCGAAGGCCTCACCACACTCACTACCACGCCTTCAAACACACAACGGGCCTTGGCATTCTCCGTAGTGGCAATGTCGATGCCGTTGTTGGTGATCGTCACCTTGTCGGAGATGGCCGACGCATGCTTGCCAAAGGAACTCGACACCACGCCGCGCTCAACCGGCCAGGGAAGTTTGCCCTTGTTGTTTGAGAAGGTGGTGGAAAGGATCTTCTCCGCAGGGGTGAGTGCCATCTTGTCGGATTTGTTGGTGGTACCCGATTTCTTGTTCTTCTTGGCTTCGGCGGCAGCACGTTCGTTGGCCAGACGAATCTCCTCGGCAATGATGTCATCAATCTGCTTTTGGAACTTCTTGGCCTGTGCTTGCTTGTCTTTAATGCTCTGCTGGATGCTTCCTTCCTTCTTCTTCAGTTGGGCCACTTTGCTATTCAGTTCTGCACGTTCGTTCTTCAACGCCTCTTGCTGGGCCTTCTCCTCGGCCAACAAAGTGGCCTGTTCCTCCCGGGCTTTCCGGTTTGCTTCCACCTCGTCGCTTACCTTCTTCTTGGCGCTGGCAATCTGCTGCATCTTGGTCTGCCGGGCATCGGCAAACTGCTGGATGTAACGCATTCGCCGCAACGCCTGGTTGAAGTCCTCCGAAGCGAAGAAAAACTCTAACCTGTCATAATGGCTGCGGTTACGGTAGGCAAACTGGACCATCTTCGAAAGCTCACTCTGAAGTTTTTTGATTTCGCCGCCGAGTTTTTTGATGTTTTTTTCGCCTTGGTTGATGTTTTTATCTAATATCTTTATCTGTTCATTACAAGCATTGATCAATTCTTGACGGCTTTGTATCTTTTTATCAAGCAGCGTCACTTGGTTTAAGGTTACCTCCTTGTTTTTCGAGGTTTCTTTCAATAACTGATTGGCGTTTTCAATCTCTTTTTGTAAAGCGTTGATTTGTTTTTGAAGCGACTCTTTCGTTCGTTTCTGGGCATAGCCTGCCGGTGCCAGCAGCAAGGCCAAAACCAAAAGCAAAATGGTTCTTTTCATTGGTTTCATGGTTTGATTCGTTGGTAGTTCTTATTGATTTTGATGGGAAAGCTGGTTGGCTCATCCCAATGTATATCTGAATAGCGTATTTTGGCCCTGTAAGGACCCCATTGGATTTCCACGTGGTCGGCGGTACCATCGCCCAACAGCATAGATTGGATTTCCCGTAGAGAGGGAGCCTGCATCGTTATGGTGGATAGCGGCTCCTCCAGATAGGTTTGGTTCATCCTGTTGATCATGACTACGGAATCTTGCGTAATCAAGGTTCGGATGCTCTCCATCCCCATAAAAGCCGATACCGACAGCCATATCGTACTGTCTCGCCGCATCCTAAGGTTTCCCGTAAAAGAAAACTCTCCACTTTCCACTTTCAACTCTCCACTCATCTTCGCGGTCATCCACTGGTAATCGGTCACATGAGCCATCGGCGACACCACTTTCTTGGTGGAATCGCATGACGAAACCAACGACAGTAGCACCATCGCCATCAGCAAAAAACCGATCACTCCTCTCCTACTCATTCTTTATGGTTTTCGCCTTTGTTCGGTATTCTGTGGCTTTTTCTGTTTTACCGACCTTCTCGAGGATGTCGGCATAATGTTCGTAATAGGTCTTATCGGGCTGTTTCAGCAACTTCACAGCCTTGCTCATCTGGGTCTCAGCGGCGGCGTACTCCCCTTTCTGGTAGAGCACCCAGGCGTAGGTGTCGAGGTAAATCTCATTATCGGGCTCCAACTCCACGGCATGCTGCGCCATGGTCTTGGCCTCGTCGAGGCGCTCCTTCCTCAACGAGAGGTAATAAGCGTAATTATTTAGTACCAGGGCGTTGTTGGGCTCCACACGAAGCACACGGTCGTAGGCTTCAAATGACTTCTCTGCCTCGCCTACTGAGTGATACAAGTCGCCCAGGTAGCTGTCGAAGTCGGCCAACAGCACTTTGTCGATCACATACTTCCGTCCGCGCTCAAAGTAACCGATGGCTTCGTTGTCCAGCTTCTTGAGGGCGTGTGAGACGCCGGCAAACCAATAAAAGACGGGCTGGTTTGGATAGTACTCCAAGGCCTCCACGGCGTGTTTCATCAGAGAATCGGTCTCCATCAGTGGGGCTTCGCTGAGCACCAGATACTGCCAAGCACCGTAGTTGGTGTGATCGTACTCCAGTGCTTTTTTCGACATATCCTTGCTGTGTTGGAAATCATCGCGTTTGAGGTAATACGAAGCCAGAATCAGGTAGCCCAAATGGTTGTCGGGATAAGTCTCAACGAAAGCATTGCCCACCTTGAAAGCCTGCTGGTCGATGTCTTTGGAGTCCTGGAATTTGTTGAACCAGTACTCGTAGATGTTGGCCTTGGTGGCAAAGTCGAGGTTTTCGTTGTGGATGGCGTCGATCAGTTCGTTGAAGGCCTGGTCGAGCTTGCCTTTTTTCTCATAGTACTCGAGCAGGGAGATGTTGATGTACTGGTCGTTGGGGTCCATCGCCTTGATTTTGTCGAGAAGCGCCAGGGCTTTCTTTTCCTTTCCGGCATCCATAAAGGCGTTGGCCAGCATGTGATAATAGCGAGTGTCGGCACCTACTTGTTTTACGTATAAGTCGGCTTTTTCGAGAGCCTTGTCGTAGTTTTTGGTCATCAGGTAGGCGTCAATCAGGTCGGCCAGCATGTTGATGTCGCCAGGGTATTTGGCCGTCAGGGACTCGTAAATCTTGATGAATTCATCGAATTGCTCGAAGTTGCGGTAAAACAGGGCCAGTCGCATCTGGTACCATTTGTTGTTGGGGTCGAGTTCGGCGGCTTTCTTGATCATGGCGAAGCCCTCGTCAATCCGATTGGCCGTGACGTATTGCTCACTCAGTTCGAACATCGAGGCGGCATCGTCAGGCATGAATTTCAGGGCGTCTTCAAAATGCTTGATGGCACCGTTCACGTCGTCCTTGTATTTGCATTGGAGGCCTTTGGAGAAGGCTTCGGCGTTCTTCCTAACGTCCACCTGAGAATAACCCAAGATGGAGACCAACAACAATAATATGATTAATATTCGTTTCATTTTTCCTACCGACGTGGCACCCCGATGGGGTGCGGCTCTAATTTTTTCCTCCTAATTCCTCACTCCTCACTCCTAACTTTTTCCAGTGTGTCCAAATCCTCCGGCTCCGCGTTCCGTTTCTGATAAAACCTCTACCTTGACGGGTTCCACCTGCTCGCAGCGGGCGATAATCAACTGGGCGATGCGGTCACCGCTGTTGATCACAAAGGCTTTGTCGGAGAGGTTGATCAAAATCACACAAACTTGTCCCCGGTAATCGGCGTCGATGGTCCCAGGCGAATTAAGCACCGTAACGCCGCTTTTTATAGCCAAACCGCTACGAGGCCTCACCTGACCCTCAAAACCCTCAGGAATCTCCATATAAAGGCCTGTAGGCACCAAATAACGCTGCATGGGTTCCAACGTAACCGGTCCGTCGGGCAAATAAGCACGCAAATCCATCCCGGCGGAGTTCTTGGTTTCATACGCCGGCAAGGGGTTGTTCGAGGTGTTTACTATGTTTAATTTCATTTTTTATTTTTTTTCAAAATTTTCGTTTTAACAAATCCAGCCACGGCATTGATCAAATCACGTTCCATCCAACAGATGAAAGCAAAAAACACCAACAGCAAACCGGTATTCACCACCAAAGTCCACACCACACCTTCAATCGCGATATATTTCTGCGCGAAAAACAAAGCCACAGCAACGGCAAAATAAAGGAATGCTGACTTCAAATCGTAGGGGATCGGAGCCTTCTTCTGCCCCACGAAATACGAAAGGATCATGCAGGTGCCGTAACCGGCAAAACCGCCCCAGGCACAAGCCATATAGCCATATTTCGGCACAAAGATGAAATTGATAGCCAACAACACCGCGCAACCGATGGCGCTGAAAACAGCTCCCCACCAGGTCTGATCGATGAGTTTGTACCAAAACGAGAGGTTGAAATAGATGCCCATGAAGATCTCAGCCATCATCACGATGGGTACCACACGCAGTCCTTCCCAATAGTCGCTCTTGATGATGTGCTTTAAAATGGGCATGTACATCACCACCGCGAGGAATGCAAAAAGCGTAAAGATGATGAAATATTTCATTACCTTGGCTTGGGTCTCCTTGTCAGCGGTATCGCGCTTACCGCCAAACACAAAAGGCTCGTAGGCATAACGGAAGGCCTGGGTAATCATGGCCATGATCATGGCAATCTTCACACAGGCGCCGTAAATGCCCAACTGCACATCCCCTTCCTCACCGGGCACGATGAAGCGATAGCAGATCTTGTCGGCCACCTGATTGAGGATGCCGGCCAGACCCAACAGTAACAAAGGCCAAGTGTACTTGAGCATCTGTTTCAGTATCTCGCGATCGATCCCGAAACGCAGTTTCTTGATCTCGGGGATAAAGCCCAGTGTGATCAAGGCCGTGCAAATCAGGTTGACGATGAAGATATAACCTACCTGATAGCTGTTTTCGTACCAACCCATTAAGGTGGGATGGCTTTCTTTCAGTCCCGGTGCCACCAAGAAGATGAACAGGTTCAACCCGATATTGAGGAAGATAAACAGCAGCTTCAGCGCGGCGAATTTGATGGGCCTGTTTTCATAACGCAGCCGTGCAAAAAGGATGGCCTGAAAGGCATCCAAAGCCACGATGATGGCCATGATTTCCACAAACTCGGGATGGTCGGCATAATGCAAGCCACTGGAAATAGGTTTCAAAAAGATACTCACCAGGGCCACAAACACCAAGGCGACCAGTCCAACCGCCAAGCCCGAAGTGGAAAAGGCTTTATTGGGATCAACGCCTTCCTTGTTGGAAAAACGGAAGAAGGTGGTCTCCATGCCGAAAGTCAGAATTACCAAGAGCAAAGCGGTGTAGGCATAGAGGTTGGTAACGATTCCGTAACCGCCCGATTCAGCGGCGATTTTGTAGGTGTACAACGGCACCAGCAAGTAGTTTAAAAACCTGCCGATGATGCTGCTCAAACCGTAGATGGCGGTTTGTTTTGCCAATGACCCTAATCTGTTGTTGTCTGCCATAGTAGTTCAAAAACGCAAAGATAGCATTTTTATTTTGGATGTTGGTTGGCGTTTTATCATGCCCTAGGAAGTTCGATGACAAACTCCGTCCCCTCCCCTTCCTGACTCCCGAAAGTGATGGTACCTTTAGCCGATTGGATAATGTTGTAAGCCAGCGACAATCCAACGCCTGAACCGCCAGTCTTGGTCGTGAAGTTGGGCAAGAAAATCATCTTCTTGTCCTCCTCCTTGATGCCGTGGCCGTTGTCTTTCACCGAGACGATGAACGAAGTTTCGGTGGCACGCAACTTTACCGTAATCTTTCCATCGGCTTTCAAGCCAATGGCCTGGGTAGCGTTTTTGATGATGTTGCCGATGGCGCTGTTCAGGTTGGTCTTGTCGCCGTTAAAGGTATAGTCGGTATCAGGGTCGACCTCGTAAATAAAGGCGATGTTGTCGGCGATGTCGTACAAATTGACGAGGTTACCCACCAACTCGGCCAAGTCGAAGGGTTGCGGGTTATTGACTGGCAGTTTAGCGTATTGCGAGAACGAGGAGGCGATGTCGGACAAGGCGTCGATCTGTTCCAGCAAAGTGGCCGTGCTACGTTGGATTCGCTCCTCCATCTCTCCTCCCTGCTGTTCGGCTGAGCGCTGTAATAGTTGTACGCTGAGTCGCATCGGGGTCAACGAATTCTTGATCTCATGCGCTACCTGACGGGCTACTCCTCGCCAAGCAGACTCAGCCGCAGTACGGCGCAATTCGGCGGCACTCTTCTCTAACTCCACCACCAATACATTATACTGGTTGATCAAGGCCCCAATCTCGTCCTTGCTCTTCCACTCCAGCTTCTCATTGGTCTTGGTAATGTCCACCTGCCTCATTTTGTCCTGAAGTCTCACTAGTGGATCGGTGACCCTTCGTGTGATAAACAGCACGATGGGGATAAAAACGAAGCTGATCAACAAAATGAAGTTGATGTAAGTTAGGATGTAATTCAAAATCTCCGTCCTGAGGTCTGATTGGCTGGAAAAGAATGGGGTGTTAAGGTAGGCCAACGTATGTCCGGCATAGTCCTGGATGGCGATATACGTCGACTGGTACACGGCGTTGCCCATCCGTTCGTTCTGGGTGTAATAAAGCAACTTCTCCCCTTGCATATTGCGGAAAGCCTCAGCGTTCATCAATGAAGACTGCAAATGCCTGTCCAAAAGTTCGTGAGTGGTGGTGGCAAGTAGTTTGCCATTGACGCGATACACATTGATGTCGATGAAGAAGGTCTCCGAATAACGACCTAGTGTTTTGTCCAAAGCGGTTTTAAACCCAGGCTGTTTCAAGAAGGTGAAGTCCATCTCGCTGGTCAGGTTGAGCGTGAGCGTACGGATGCGTTCAAAACGCACTTCTTCGGCTTTTTGCTCGTAAAATTCGCTGAGATATAGCACCGTCACTGGGCCGACCACCAGGAACGAAACGCCTAGTGCTACCAGCACCAACACCTGGAATCGGTAGCTCAAGGGTTTGAAGGAGGAACGAACTGTTCTTCTTCCGACAAAATAAATCATCAAGTAAAGCACCAAGAGCAAACCGAAAAACACCACAAAAGGCGTGGTTTTTTCCTTCCATCCGCGGCGGGCCAATGTGATGGCCAAGACCTTATGTTCGTCGACTCTGTACACGTAATGCTTCATCCTGGGGCTATAGCTGAAGTCGTTGATGGGATGCTTGTAATCCACCAGATAATTGGGAAATACGTACGAACCGAATTTATACACCAATAAGCTGTCGCGATAGCTAGCCACAGACGATTTCGTCAACAGCGCGTTATGATCGTCGCGTAGAATCTTTGGCAGGCCGAAACCCGTTGGGGTGACTGGCTTGGAAAACTCCAGAAACACCGTTCCCACCAAGGTGTCGCCCGAACTTAAGGTGAGGGTGGACTGATAGCCAGGATCAAGGGTGTTGTCGTCCAACCACCATAGGCGGTCGCCCAAACTCACCCCGTGGTTGACCTTGATTTTCTCCTGGAAATAGGCTTGGCAGTCTGTCACCATATCGTAAGGCTGAACCACTAGTTCTTGATTGGGGATACAAAGCGTTACCGACACTTTATACTGTCGCATCACCGAGTCGAACAGGAAGGTGTGCATATAATCCTGCATCACATCTTCCATCATGTCGTCCGAAAAGATCATATGATTGAAGGTGGTGTCGGTTTGGATTTCGTCCAAAAAGTGCTGATATGATTGCTCAAACAAGGTGTCGCGTTCTTGTGACAATTCACAAGCCACTTCCTTAAGATGTCGGTTTTCATAATGGTTGTATTCCAAATTGTAGATTAGGGTGAGCACCACGCCCCAAAACACCAACTGGCCGATCATTAGAAGGGTCTCGTTGCGGCGCTGAATCCAAGCGCCGATGATGTGGCGTAACCATAATGCCAGAGTCACTAAAACCAGACAACTAAGAAAGAGTGCCAGAAAACAATAGTCCATCCGCATCGCCCCGGGGATCAGGAACCCTTGGCTAAACCCGTAATGGAATACTTGCCTGAAACCGAAACATACTGCAACTAGCACTCCCATGAAGGCCAAAATGGCCAAAATGAAGGGGCGTTTTTTAACATTCTCTTCCGTTGTGTTTTCTTCAACAGGTTGCCGCTTCATTACAATGCGGCGAACTACAAGTAAATAAAGGCATAGTATCATCAAGATGCCGCATATTACCAAAAGTGATAAATTGCCCGACCGTCCAAATTCTGGGTATTCGAGAATAAAATGCGACAGTAGCTTATTTGAGCGTGAGTAAACAGGGAAGGCTTCGGATGACATTGCTCCGAAACTCAATTTGTGCTTACCCGCAATCGGTTGAAAACGGTTGGTAAAATATTTGTTTTCAACTGGATAGGTGGTATTTAGCAGTGTAAAGAGGTAGAAAGAAAATGGGCCTTGTGGGGTTGAAGTAATTAAGAAGTCACCTATATTTAAATTCATTATAGTGTCGCAGGACTCCCCTACTCGCCTATGCAACACTTTAGGTTCAATAATGGTGTTGTTCCAATAAACCAAGGAATCTTGCTTGAACACGAAAGCACAAACTGTTGGGGGTAACACCACGTCCATGGGCTGAAATGCGTCAGATTCTGCCCACTGGTCGAAGGTAGTTGTCAATTTTTGTTTCGACTGTTGTAGGGCGTCGTCTATCTGATACACCGCTTTTTGAACCCTTTTGGCAAATAATTGGTGCGATAGTTTGGTGAACGAAAACAAATGAAAAATAAAGAGCAGACCGAATACGACCAGAAGGATTGCTAGAATCCAAGATAATAAATCACCTTTTTTCGGTTTTTTATACATTGTAATTTCAGTTTAAAGTTTTTGAAAACGGTAAACCAAACTCGAGTACATCCCTGTTTTGCGCGCCTTCCAATTCGATCGTTGTCCAATCCATGCTCCACGGACCAAAGGCATCGAGTGGCCTTGGAAACGTTCGCTCATATAAGAAATATAATAAGCGTCCCATTTAAGTTTCTGTGTATCAATTGTTTGGAATCCACATGAAGTAATTATTTCACGAAGAACGTCTGGAGCGAAGTGGTTGAGGTGTCTTGGCACATCCCATGCGGCCCATTTCTCTTTATAGTACTGACAATCAAAGGATTGGAAGTTTGGCAAAGCTATGATAAGTCGTCCTCCAGGTTTTAGCAAACGATGTATTTCTTTTGTCTGAAAATGGAGGTCATCTATATGTTCCAACACATGCCACATCGTAATTACATCAAAAGTGTGATCCTCAAACATGGCATAGTCGCTAGAGCTATACGGTCGAAAACTCAGACGTTTTTCAGCGATGTTTTTAGCGTCGTCTGATGGCTCTATTCCTTGTACTTCCCAACCTTGTTTTTTGACTTGCACTAAAAAATCACCGACACCGCATCCAATATCCAACAACTTTCCTTGGGTCAAACCTCCAATTGCCATTGAGGACTTGTTTTTGATATTGAAAGATTTCACAAATTCGTATATCCGTGGTACTAGTCCTTTATTATTTTGTTGGTGGCTGTAGTAATTCTCGCTTTGATAATATTTGCCAATTTCTTCTGGTGCCGGTCTGGGTATTGTAAAACGCAGGCCGCAATTTGGGCATTCCATTATTTTGAAATCTTCCTTTGTTAGGAAGTAATCTTTAAGCTCTAGGATTGTTCTATCGGTTGGTGTTTTGCACCATGGACAAGTATTCATAATTGGATGTTTTCACGTGAAACAATGAGCTATCTTCCTAAGAATATGGCTAATACAGAAATGTCAGCCGGAGAAATGCCACTAATTCGACTTGCTTGGCCTAGGGTTTCTGGTTTGTATTTATTTAGTTTTTCGCGGGCTTCATAAGAGAGTGAGGTCAATGTATGGTAATCGAAGTCTTTGGGTAATTTTACATAATCCAAGCGATTTAATTTTTCGGCCAGATCATATTCTTTGCTGATATAACCGTCATATTTTATCAAGATTTCTGCTTCTTGGACGCACTCTCTGGTAAAACGATCGCTGAGGTTATATTTCTCCGAAAGGATATTTAAAGCACGAATCATTTCAAAAAGATTCAATTGTGGACGTAGTAAGATATAACCCAATTTAGCACGCTGTGCTATTGGTGAAGTGCCTTGCGATTCCAAATAACCATTTATTTGGTCTGGAGTAACACTGGTAGTGTTCAAATATTCGATCATTTCCTCTACCAATCGTTTCTTCTCTTGATACTGTTGGAATCGTTCTTCTGATGCCAACCCCATGTTGTAAGCCTTCTCGGTCAATCTACTATCTGCATTGTCTTGTCGCAACAAAATACGGTACTCCGCTCTACTCGTAAACATACGGTAGGGTTCATCTACTCCTTTCGAGATTAAATCGTCGATTAGCACCCCGATATAAGCCTCAGACCGTGAAAGTACCAATGGTTCTTCCTCCTTTATAAGTCGATGTGCATTGATTCCAGCCATTAAACCCTGGCAAGCTGCTTCTTCATAGCCTGTAGTTCCATTGATTTGGCCAGCAAAGAAAAGACCATGGACCAATCGTGTTTCAAGGGAATGGTGTAGCTGCACTGGCGGGAAATAATCGTATTCGATGGCATAGCCTGGCCGGAATATTTTGGCTTTTTCAAATCCCTCTATAGCCCTTAAGGCTTCATATTGTATTGTGTCTGGCAACGAGGAACTAAAACCATTCAGGTAATATTCTTGGATGGTCCAACCTTCTGGTTCTACAAATAATTGATGTGAATCCTTATCAGAAAACCTTTCTATTTTATCTTCGATGCTCGGACAATAACGTGGTCCTACCCCTTGAATTCGCCCTGTAAACATCGGCGAGTATTTGAAACCTTTTCTTAGGATCTCATGCACCTTCAATGACGTTCTGGCGATATAGCAGCTTCTTTGTTTGGCAATCGGATCATGTTTCAAGTAGGAAAACCCAGTCACTTCATCGTCGCCTGGCTGTTCCACTAGCTTGCTAAAATCTATCGTTCGCCCATCGATACGCATCGGTGTGCCTGTTTTAAGCCGTTTTACCTCGAACCCACGCTCGCGTAATTGCTCTGAAATGCCATGACTTGCTGGTTCTCCCATGCGACCGCCTGAAAAATGCATCTCCCCAATATGGATCAAACCGTTTAAAAATGTTCCGTTTGTCAGCACCACGGCCCTTGCTCTCACATCCCCTCCCATAAAAGTATGCACGCCGCACACTTTGTCACCGTCAAACAATAATCCATCTACCACATCTTGCCAAAAATCCAGGTTGGGAACTTGTTCCAATTGGCTTCGCCACTCGGCCGAAAACATCATCTTGTCGCTCTGGCAACGTGGACTCCACATGGCAGGCCCTTTCGATCGGTTCAACATCCTGAACTGAATCATGGTCTTGTCGGACACGATTCCCGAACACCCACCCAGCGCATCCACTTCACGTACTATTTGGCCTTTGGCTATGCCCCCCATGGCAGGATTGCACGACATGGATGCCATCAACCGGAGGTCCATGGTCACTAGCAAAACCTTGCTTCCTAGACGCGCCGCAGCGGCCGAGGCTTCACAACCAGCATGCCCTGCTCCTACTACAATGATATCATATTGTTCAAACTTCATTTTGGCAGTGTTTCACAAGAAACATAAATAGTAATTAATTGATATTCAATTCGTTATAATAAATTTCTAGGCATTTTTCCTCTTTGGAGCGCATCTCGGCCTGTTCAGCATCGCTATGGTCGTCGTATCCTACCAAATGAAGCACACCGTGGATGATCACACGCAGCAACTCGCTCTCAAAGGAACGTCCAAAGTTAAGCGAATTTTCCGCAATACGGTCCAAACTCAAGCAAAACTCGCTCGATATCAAGTTTCCTTCCAATAAAGGGAAAGTCACAATGTCGGTGTAAAAATCATGCCCAAGCCGCCGCTGGTTGATGTCCAACAACGCCTCGTCACTGCAAAAATAGTAGTACATCTCCCCTGTCTGGTATCCTTCATGCGTCACCACAGACTCAATCCAGGCTCGCACACGCTCAAAGTCGAGATTGGGCATCATCACGTCAATCACTTGAAAACGTATCATTTTATCGGTTCTTTTTAAGGTAATACTCGTTGATTTTCGATTGGAAATAGGGCTGGTAACGCACCGGGCTTTCTTGCAAGAACTCTTGGTTCTTCTTCAGCTGCTGTTTGTAGAACAACTCGTCCACAGAGCGATCGAACTTTGACCCTTTGTATTCGTTCGACTTGCGTTTTTCCTCCTGTTCGCGTTTTTCCTGGGCTTTTTCCGACTCCAGCATACGCGACAAGATCTGTTGGTTACGCTCCATCGTACGGCGGTTCACACGCTTATTCACCAAGTCCTCCTCCAAGCGCTCCATATCCTTGATGATCTCGTTCAATCCATCGTCGCCCACCTGTCCGTTGCGTTTCATCTCGTCGAGCATCTGTTGCATCTGCCGGCGGATCATCTCTTGCTCAGCGGCCATACGGGCAAACTCTTCTGACATGGAAGGCGAACCCTCGGGCTGTTGCATCTGTTTCTGGAGCTGTTCCAGCTGTTTTCCAAGCTGTTGCTGCAACTGCTGCATCTGTTGCATGCTCTGACCTTGCTGTTTCTGCTGATTGGGCCTATTGCATGAGGATTTTGAACCCATCATGGACATCGACATCTCCATCTGCTCCAGCGACTCGGCCAACATCAGCGAGAGATTGTTCATCGACTGCAAGGCATGGTGCTGATAGTTCACCGCCAAGGAGAAACGCAGGTCGTTCATGTTCTTCAGCGCCAACTCGGTTTGCTGGTCGATGTTGGCCAACTCGTCAAACACGAAGTTCTGGATGGACGTTTGGCGCTGGCCTATGGCACGTAAAGAGTCTTCTACCAGGCTGAAGTTGGCCGAAAGTTCTTTCTGCGTCGCTATTTTGTCGCGTAATGAGGGATCGTCAGTCCGCAGATGTCCCAACTCGTTCATGAGTGCCTCTTGCTGATGTGACGCCCTAACGACGTTCTCAAGCAAAACGCGAATCAAGTGGGCGTCCTCTCCCATCTGCTCCATCCCACCCATCATCATGCTATTCATCATGTTGTTCGCCATCTGCTGCATTTTGCTTCCAGCGTCCTTCTTGGCCCCTTGGTCCAAGTCGTTCTCGATGGATTGTTCCATGGCCTCGTCCTTCTGGATATTGAAAGGATCGGTCAATTGTTCATTGCGCTCCTGGAGGTCGTCAAGCTGTTGCATCATCTCTTCAAAAGCCTCTTTGGCTTCTTCTGAAGTCAGTGTATCGGTTTCGTTGCTAAGTTCCTCGCCTAATTGGTTCAGTTGATCCATCAACTCGTTGAGTTCCTTTTCCATCTTTAGCTGCTCTAGCAAGGAGAGGTTACGGTCAAGCAGGTCTTGCATCTTCTTGTTGTCCTTCTGCATGTCGCGAAACAGTTCCTGCATCCGGTCACGAGGCATCTCGTCAAGCAATTTCTCGATTTCCTCCATCATCTTCTTCAATTCCTCGGGAATCAATTCCTCAAACAACTCATTAATCTTTTCTTGCTTCTTGAGCATCTCCTCATTGGCCAGATCATGCTGTTTCATAAAGTCACTCAGCTTTTCTTGTTCCTCCTGAAGTTTATTCCACTCCTCCTCGATTTGCTCCTGTTTTTGCAGCAAGTCCTTGA
The DNA here is from genome assembly GCA_024681295.1 of Bacteroidales bacterium. Taxonomy (GTDB): domain Bacteria; phylum Bacteroidota; class Bacteroidia; order Bacteroidales; family F082; genus Limimorpha. The sequence goes on along the minus strand of JAILBC010000091.1, from coordinate 34,444 downwards.
TTTTCTTCTTGTCCGACCAATCCAATTCCTTCTTGGAAGTCAACTCCTGGAGCATCCGCTCAATATCATTTTTCAGTTTCTCCGCCTCATTCGATTTCTGCGCCATGCGCTCCATGATATCGTTTTCAGCCTGCTCGGCCACTGAGTCAAGAGCTGCCAGTGAAGGCTTGTAGTAGGCAAAGGTCTCGGAGCGTTTCGACTTGGGGCCATGGAAACCGTCGTTATCCCATACTTCAAAGCAGACTTCCACCTGCTGACCCGGAAGCACTCCGAGGCTGTCGAGGTGGATGGAATAGAAGAAAGAACTCTTTGTTTGTGTCTTGTCGAAGGCAACCGGAAGCACCAGCTTCCGTTCAACGGGTTGTTGGATATCGCAATGGCAGACCAACTTGCTGAAACCGTAGTCGTCGGCTAGCAGTCCGGAGAAATAGATTTGGCTCGAGAGGTCTTCCTCATAGGACTCCACGCGGATATCGGGGTAGGCATCGGGAATCACGTCGACCGTAAATCGGATTGGGTCGAAGCCGTCCGACCAGGCGTTGCGGCAGCTGAATTCGAAACTGGTGGACTGGACGGCGGTGATAAAGTACGAGGCACTGCCTTGTTCAATCGTTAAGGCTTCGTACGGCCGCATCGCAAGCGTTCCCATCCCAGTGGTATCCAACCAAATCAAGGCCGAGTCGCTGTCGCGGGTCACAAAGTCGAAAGCCAGTTTAGAGCCCTGAGGCACGATGATGCGGGTCTTTCCTTGAAGTACCTCGGCGGAACGGTGGATATAAGGGGGGTATGAGATCCGGCATTGGTAGGAGAGGAGCACGGGGTTGGGCCGTACAGTGATGGTCACGGGCTTGCTGACATATTCGCCGCCCACCACTTGGAAGGTGAGGTCGTGGAAGAGATTCCGGAAAGTGTAAGTATAATCGTTCAACGAAGTCTTTTCAAAAACCTGTTGCCCCGACGGGCTTTTCACATAGAAGGCGTCGGGGATACGGCTGCCCTCCACGTGGATGGAGAAACGCACGTCGGAACCCTGATTGGTCTCGATGACCTCGTCGGAGAGGGTGACCGAGTAGGGGAGAGGTTTCTCAAATTCCTGGTCGTAGCTGATGATGCGTTGGGTGGGCTGCACGGCAAAGCGAGGCAGGAAGACCACCAAGGCCACCAAGACGGTCAACAAAGCCAGAAATACATAAAGATAGCGCAGGTTGCCCTTCAGGTCGACAGCATCTGAAAAACGCAGGGGAGCCAGTTGCTGCGTGCGTTGCTCAATGGTCGCCGCCAAAAGTTCATCCGAGGCACTATCTCCAGAGGCTTCGGTGAGTTGCAAGGTGTTGAGCAACTTATCCTGAACCTCGGGAAAGAAACGTCCGATGAGGAGAGAGGCCTGCTCGAGCGACATTTTTTTCCTGAACCGAAACAGGTTGACCAAGGGAATGATGAAATAAAACGCCAACACCGCGGTGCTACCGACCAAAAGCACCAGAAACAAGATGAAACGAACTTGTGGCGAGAACCATGAGAAATACTCCAAGGCGTTCACCAGCAGGTAAAACACAATCCACAAGGCAGCACCTATCAACACGCCTTGAATCAGGCGGTTCACATAGAACTTCCTGACAAAACGCTCAATCTTCTCAATCAAAACCTGACGTGCCGCCATAGTAAAAAATTATCAAGGTGCAAAGATAGTTGATTTCTGAGAATTATTGTATCTTTGCGCAAAAGTTAAAACCATGAAAAGAACAGCTATTTGGATGGAGGTACTATTATTGGCCCTTTCAGTGTTGACCACCTCCTGTGGAAAGAAGCAACATATCGTTATTTCGAAAGCATCTATGGTCTACTCCTATTCGGGGGGCAACGACGTGTTTCGGATAGAGGCCGACTGTAATTGGGAGGTCGTCGGAGCGGCCAACTGGTTTACCGTCAACCCCACCATGGGAAGCAAGGACGGCAACGTGGTGGTCACCGTCGCACGGAATAACAGCTTGCAGGACCGTAACGCCACGCTTTACGTGGTCTCAGAAAACGGAAAAGTCAAAAAAAGCATCGACATCATCCAGACCAGTGCCGATATCAACGTCATCATCAATAAAGTTTGGTTCACCCTGACTGATGAACGCTGGGACACTGACTATTTCAATCAAGTCATCCCCGAGTCGTATCGGTCGTATTCCTACTACTCCAACGCGGGTTACGAGAACTGGTTCTTCTATTTTCTTGAGAACAATACGGGCTATCAAGTCCGCACCTACGATGGCGACACCATCTATTATCCTTACAATTACACCTACTATCCCGATGTCGACAGCCTCGACATCAGTTTCGAAATCGAGGGCGACTCGGTAGCCAGAGAAGATTACCACACCATCGTCCACCAACTCGACGAGGAGAACTTCGTTATCAGCCATGCTTACCGTCCGCATCAGTACGAGAAAATCACCTCAGTCAACGTCACAGGCACCCGAAGAGAGGTTTTCAGAATCAACCCGAAGAAGATCCAGTCCAAGCCTAAGGGACCGCTAATTCCCGTAAGATAAGCATGCCTGACAAACTGCACCGGCATTTCCAATGGATTGGTGTCGCCATTTATTTGGCGGCCCTACTCATTGTGAGCGTTTGTTTCCACGCCTACGCCCTTAAACCGCTTTGGATAGCATGGGGCGTTGCTACGGTGCTGTTTTTCTTCGGATTGACCTATTTCTGTCATCGCCAATGGCAGCACGATGAGGCCAAGACCTTCCTCCGCAAGTTGTTTTGGTGGGCTTTGGGCATTCGCGTGTTATACGTGGTTAGCATCATCTTCTACTATTATTGGCAAACGGGGGTCAGCTTCGAGTACCAAGCCGCCGACAGTTGGATGTACCACCATACGGCTACGTATCTTTCGCGGTTGGTTCGCGACGGACAGGCAGGAGAGGCGTTCCGACTGCTGAGAGGCCATACCATGGGCTTCTCCGACCAAGGCTACCTGCTCTATCTAACCACACTCTATACCTGCTTCGACAACAACATTCTCGGCCCCCGTCTGTTGAAAGCGTTGATGAGCGCCTACACTTGTGTTGCTATTTACAAACTGTCTTCACGTAGTCTCGGCGAACGTACTGGACGTCTGGCCGCAGTGATGGCGGTGTTTCTCCCACAGCTTATCCATTACACGGGTACCTACATGAAAGAGACGGAGCTGGTGTTTTTGGCTACCTTGGCTCTCGAACGCATGGATTATCTCATCCGAAGCCGCCGTTTCACTTTTTGGAACATTCTGGTTCCCATCCTGCTTACAGCCCTCACTTTCGGTTTCCGAACCATCGTAGGAATGGCCTTGTTGGCCAGTTTCGTGGCTTATATCGCTTTTTGTCCCAAAGAACTGCTTTCCAGAAAAGCAAGGCTTATTACCTTAGGCATCACCGCAGGGGTGGTCCTGTTGTTCCTGTTCACGCCGATAGGGTGGGAGATGCTGATCATCTTCAAGGTCAACTTCCACACCAGTGACGTTTTGGTGGAGCGATACCAGCAAATGGGATTGCAGTATGCCGAATATGCGCACTACAAATACATGGCTCCGGGGGCCTTTACTCTTCCTTTGACCAACTTGGTGGAGGTGGCCAACGAAAACCAGAAGATGATGAACGGCACCTACTTTGTGAAGAACTACCTAGCCTTTTTTGCGATGTGGTGCTTTGTGGTGGCCATCCGCCAGAAACGCTGCCGCGACTTTAGCCTCATCGGGACATTTACCTTGCTTTACGTGCTGATGATCGCCTTCTCGTTTGCCTTCAACAGCGAACGTTACCACCAGCCCGCCATGCCTGGGATGCTCATCATGGCCGCCTTTGCCATGACCCGTTTCAAACGGAAGGATTTTGCCTTCTTTTACAGCTACGACGTACTGCTATTGGCAGCCATCGTGGCTTGGAATTACATCAAACTGGCGGCCCAGAGATTAATTTTTTAAGAGAATTGTTGCAGTATTAGGATTTTTGCGTATCTTTGCAACCGCAAAAGGGTACCTTGCCCGAGCGGTTAGGGATCGGTCTGCAAAACCGGGGACGGCGGTTCGAATCCGCCAGGTACCTCAACGTAGAGACGCCATATATATGACGTCTCTACATTCATAATATGGCGTCTCGACAATATTTTAGTGGTCGCCTCGTTATCTGACATGATGAAAACCACTTCCCGTAATATCACCCTTCTTCTGTTCCTTTTCCTAGGGCTCTTGTGCCGCGCCCAGGAAGCCGACTCCCTTCAAAACAAGCTTCAGAAAGAATACGACAGCATAAGCCTTCTCAACCGACAACTGCGCGAACAACTGGAACAATTGCAAGTGAAAAACGAACGGTTGGAGGAAAAACAAAAGTTCTACGAAGAAAAGGAATCGTTCTATAAGATTGAGATGATGCGCGACCTGCGCGAGACCAACGAACAACTGCTCGTCGAAAAGGACAAATACCAACGCATGAGCGACTCGCTACGCCTACGCCTGAATGAGACCGAGAAGACCATCATACGCACCAACGAAGAGCTGAAATACACCCAACGACGTGCCCAGGACGCCGAAGCCAAAATCAGCGCTGCTACGGCCAGAAAGAAAAAGGTGTGCGCCATTCAAGGCATCGCCATGAAGACCTTCCGCACCCCCAACTGGTCGCTGGCCCCCGACAAAACCCAAGACGGGACGGTGTTTTATAAAATCATCAATAAAAACGGTGGCGACGTGGAGTTTGACTACACCGCTGGTGCCTACGTGATGCTTTGGGATTTGACCCGCAAACACGAAGCGGTGACCGACAGCATCAGCAAAAGATATATCGACATCAAGAAATTCGACCAGGAGTTCTCCTACAGCCTGGGCCTCTATGTAGGCTTCGGCGGAAGCAATCTGTTCAAGAACTTCTATGTGGGACCCTCATTCAAATTCCTCGACTTCTTCTACTTCACCGCCGGCGTCAACGTGTGCGAATACGAAATGCTCACCGGCGTCTACCAGGAAGGCTCTGAACTGCCCGCCGGCTTCTCATTGAACGATCAGATCTCGAAAGTATGGAAACCGAAACCGTTCTTTAGTCTTTCGTTCGATTTGGATTTCATTTCCTATATCAAAAAGTAAAACGGAAAACGGAGAACGGAAAGTTGTTCTCCGTTTTCCGTTCTCCGTTCAAAAGAGCCACATGTCGGACTCGAACCAACGACCTACGCATTACGAATGCGTTGCTCTACCAACTGAGCTAAAGTGGCTTTTGCGGCGGCAAAATTAACACTTTTTTGACAACAGCGCGCAATTTTTATTCAAAAATTTCGTCTCCCATGCCTACATGGATCTCGTAACGGCAAGCCTTGTCGTAGTCCTTCATGGCTTCCAGCGAGGGAGCGTTGATGGTGATCCTGCTCGCCGGAATGCCCTTGGTGGCGGTGAGATAAGACAACAACTTGTTGTTCTTGCGTTCGATCATACGGGTCAGCAACTCATCGGATTTGTCGCCAAACAACTTCAAGGCGATGGCCTCCACATCTTGCTTGGACTGCACCGTTTTTCCTTCCTCGGCATACTGCGAAGCATATTCCATCAACCCCTTGTCGTTCAACTTGATGGACCGTATCTCCTCGTTGGTTAGGAAGTCCATGCCCGTGGTTTGCAACTCGGGATGCTGCGAGCGGTAATAGTCGCGCTGCAACTGGATGTCGCACAGGCTTTGGATCACCTCGTTGTAATTGATGCGCTGCTCCAGCGACACATTCAACTCGGGTTTCTCCAACATGGTGGCCGCCAGGTCGTCAATCTGGCTGTATTCCAACGCCGAGAAGTCGAAATGAAGCATGTCGTACTCGAAATACTGCACCTCGTCGTCGCCGCTCAACAAGCGGAACGGTGCCGTGCAGACCTTCACGATCAAACCGCCCAACACATTCAGAATGGCGCGTTTGTACGAGAACTCCGGGTCGTCGAGACTGCCTGAGACGGGAAGGTCGACTTTGAACTTGTTTTCCTTGTCGGTCAACAGATACAGCCCCAGTTTCAGCGGAACGTGCTTGATTTCGGGCTCGTAGTCTTTGAGTTTGTCGCCGGCCTTGGGCTCGGCAATCTCCAACTTGTTGATTCCCTTTAGGTTCCTGTTGGTAATGATGTTCTGGCTGTTGAACGACAAGGTACCGTTTTCCAAAGGATAGCCGAACATCTGGATACTGTAAGGGGAGAAGTCGGAGAGTTTCAGGTTGTTGAGCATCAAGGTGAGGTCGTGGTTGTCGAGGCTGGTGATGTTGCCTTTCCAAACAGCGTTGAGTTTGCCCACCTGGTTCAGCATAGCTTTCAGCTGCACGCTGTTTTGGCCGGTGAAGCTGAAGTTTTTCGAGGTCATAGTGATGTCCGAGATCTCATACTGGAAAGGGGAGGGGAGGGTGTTGTCCTCGTAATAGACGCGCGAGTTCACCAGCTTGAGGTCTTTCACCAGAATGCGCAGCTGCTTGTTGTCCTGCACCTCGTTGAACTCGGCAGCGATGGTGTCGCCCAGCTTCTCAAAGATGGTGGTGTCGTTATAGGCTTTTTTCTTACCTAGAATGATGTCGAAGTTCGTCGAGTTGTCCGCCTTGACGATGTATTCGGTATGGATGCCAGAGAGTTTCAGGCGGTCCAAATCGAGGACGTTTTGGGCGATACTGTACTGATGGATGTCGGTGTTGATGGAGTCGATGGTGCCGATGAGATACCCGGTGTTGTCGCGCACGGCGATGTTGCGGAGGGCGATGTTGCCCGTCGTCACAAAGTCGAGGATATGTTCGGTGCTGCCCAGCGCCTGGAGGTTGAAGTCAAGCTTGCCGCGTACTGAATCAACCGCCAACGACTGCTTCAAGTAAGGCTCAATGATGTTCAGGTCCAGATTCTGCATTTGCATTTTCAGGATGTAGTCCTCAGCGTTTTCCGAGAGACGGAGCTGGGTGTGGAGCGATGCATTGTTACCCAAAACCAGGTCAAGGCCGACGTTAGTCTTCAATGTCGAGAGGTCGATTTTAGGCACCCGCAGGGCGATGTCATTCAAGTGAAACTCGCTGCCCACCGACAAGTCGGCGTAATGGATATAGCTGCTATCGATTAAGATATCGTAAAGCGTGACGCCGAAATCGGATTTCTCGGTCTTCTCTTCTTTAGGTTCATCCGATGCAAAGAAATCTATTAAACTATTGAAATTAAACCACGTTCGGTTCTGCTCGATGTTCACCTTCAATCCCAGGAGCCACAGTTTCTCCACGGTCAGTTGGCGATGCAGCAGGTCGCGGAGCTTCACGCTGGTCTCAAAGTCACCGAGCTGCACAAAAGCGTGTTGGGCATCGTCTTCATACAAGGTGAGGCCTTTGATCTTCACTTTGCCGGCCAGCACATTCACCCGAAGCTTGTCGATGGTGATCTCACGGCCTACCAGTTCCGTGTCGTGTTTCTCAATGTAAGCTTTCGCGATAGGCGAAATCAGTAGGATGGCCAAGCCGATGATGAGAATCAGGACACCCAGCACAATGCCTACGATTTTCAGTATTTTCTTTGCCTTTTTCATGCCGCAAAGTTATCTCTTTTTGTTCGATTTTTTCTTTTTTTTCTCTTCCAAAATCAGCTCAAAGTCCATTTGTCGTTTCAGCAGGTCGACGTGCTTCACGATGACCTGCACCTCGTCGCCGAGTTGGATCACACGACCCGACTGCTGGCCAATCACACGGAAGTTCTCTTCGTCGAGGTAGTAATAGTCGCCTGGCATGTCATCATAACGCACCAGTCCTTCGCATTTGTTGCCTTTCAACTCCACATAAAGGCCCCATTTGCTTACCCCTGAAATCAGTCCGTCGAACACCTGACCAATCTTATCCTGCAAGTATTCCGCTTGTTTGTATTTCACACTCTGGCGCTCCATCTCCTCGGCCTGGCGTTCCATCTCGCTGCAGTGTTTGCAATAGTCGTCAAATTGCTTTCTATTGACAGAGCTTTGGTTTTCAAGCAGATAGCGCTCAATGAGACGGTGTACCATGAGGTCGGGATAGCGCCTGATAGGTGAGGTGAAGTGGGTGTAATAGTCGAAGGCGAGGCCGTAGTGTCCGATGTTTTCGGTGCTGTAGACCGCCTTGGCCATGGTGCGGATGGCTACTGTTTCCACCAGGTTCTTCTCGCCCTTGCCTTCCACGTCGGCAAACAGCTTGTTGTACGACTTCACCAACTTAACGCGAGAGCTGATGTCCATGGTATAGCCCAAGCGAGCAATCAGGCGCAGGAAGTTGTTCAGTTTCTCGGGATTGGGCTCATCGTGCACACGATACACAAAGGTGTGGTTATGCCACTTACTATCCGACTTGCCGAAAGTCTCGGCCACGGTTCGGTTGGCCAAAAGCATGAAGTCCTCGATGAGCTCGTGGCTCTCGTTTTGTACGCGGAGGTAGGTGTCGATGGGCTTGCCTTTCTCATCCAAGATGAACTTCACTTCCTCGGAATGGAAGTTGAGGCTGCCTTGAGCCATGCGCCTTTCGCGTAACTTGGTGGCCAGATGGTGGAAGGTGAGGATTTCTTCCTTGTAATCGCCTTCGCCCCCTTCGATAATGGCTTGGACCTCCTCATAAGCGTAGCGTCGGCACGATCGGATGACCGTCCGCCCGATCCAGTGGTTCAGCACGTGTGCTTCGTCGTCCAACTCGAAGACCACCGAGAACGTTAGTTTATCCTCGTTCGGACGCAGCGAGCACAGGTTGTTGCAAAGCTTCTCAGGCAGCATGGGGATGGTGCGGTCCACCAGGTACACCGAGGTGCCGCGGCTGTAGGCCTCCTCGTCGATGGCCGTACCTGGTTTCACATAGTACGACACGTCGGCGATGTGCACGCCTACCTCCCAGTGGCCGTTAGGTAGTTTTTGAAGTGATATGGCGTCGTCGTAGTCCTTGGCGTCCGCCGGGTCGATGGTAATGGTGAACACCTTTCGGAAATCCCTTCTCCTTTTTAACTCTTCACTTTTAACTTTTAACTTAATCTTCGCCGCCTCTTTCTCCACTTCTTCCGAAAAATCCAAGGGATAGTCATGGGCCAGCAGGATGGATTCCATCTCCACGTTGTTCTCGCCCGGGTTGCCCAGCACACGGATGATTTCGCCGAAGGGGTTGCCCGAGTTCTCGGGCCAATCTACCAGATGCACCACCACTTTCTGACCGTTCTTGGCGCCGTGGACCATCTCTTTGGGCACGAAGATGTCGATCGGCACGGAGTCCATGTCGGGCACCACGTAAACATAGCCACGGGAGAGGTGCACCACGCCCACAAAGTCAGTATGCTTACGCTGCAAGACCTCCACAATCTCGCCTTCTGGCTTCTTGTCCTTTCGCTTGGGAAACATGGCTACCTTCACCCGGTCGCCATGCAGGGCCTGACCCGTGTTGCCGGCGGCGATGAAGACGTCTTCACCCGACTCGTCATCGAGGATCACGTAGGCCTTGCCCGTCGACTTCATGTCGACCGTGCCCTCCACATACTGCTTCTTCGGACCGTACTCTTCCAAATAAGCTGGGTTGAGCACATAACGGTAGGGACGCTCCTCCATGAGGATGCCTTTCTCGAACAAGTCAATTAATATATGGTATACCACATCCTTACCTGCTGCATCCCTGATCGCCAACACTTTACAAATCTGCTTGTAGTTCATCGGGCGGAACGGATTTTCTCCGTAGATACTCAGGATGGCGTTGGTAAAAACACTCAATTTATTCTCCAATTTTCGCTTTTTGCCCATAAAATCTCACAAATATTAAACTTTTGATTTCGTTTGAAAATTAATGACATGCAAAAATAATAAAATCAGGAAATTAGTCTGTTGATAATTTTGTTGATAAGTAAAAGAGGGGGTATTAATAATTTCTAACATCAAAAACTTATAATTTTGCAAAACAAGGTCCCAAAGGGAAATCACGAGATACATTTTTTTCACAACACATTGTAAACGAGCACATTATATGAGCAACGGCGGATTGTACATTAAGAAGAGAGACGGCCGGGAAGAAGCTTTTTCGATTGACAAGATTAAGAACGCCATCAGCAAGGCATTTTTAGCTTCAGGATTTTATGCAACTGATGAGGACCTCAACGGCATCTTGAGTCGTGTGAGGGTTTTTAATGGCATTACCATCGAGGAAATTCAGAACCAGGTGGAGACCGCCCTGATGGCGGAACAGTACTACACCGTGGCCAAGAACTACATCCTCTACCGTCAGAAGCACACTGAAGACCGCGAAATCCGCGAGAAGATCGAGTTCCTGAGCAACTACGTCAACGCTTCCAATGCCGCCACTGGCTCCAAGTTCGACGCCAACGCCAACGTGGAGAAGAAGAACATCGCCACGTTGATGGGCGAGTTGCCCAAGTCGAGCTTCATCCGTATCAACCGCCGCCTGCTCACCGACCGCATCAAGGAGGTCTACGGCAAGGAACTCTCCGACCGTTACATCTACCTGCTCAACAACCACTTCATTTACAAGAACGACGAGACCTCGCTGGCCAACTACTGCGCGTCCATCACGATGTACCCTTGGCTCAACGAAGGCACCAGCTCCATCGGCGGCAACTCCACGGCGCCCACCAAGCTGCGCTCGTTCTGCGGTGGTTTCATCAACATGGTGTTCATGGTGTCGTCGCAACTCTCCGGAGCCTGCGCCACACCCGAGTTCCTGATGTACATGAACTACTTCATCGGACTCGACTACGGTAAGGACTACTACAAGCGTGCCGATGAAGTGGTCGACCACTCCGTCAAGCCACGCACCCTTGACAAGGTCATCACCGACTGTTTCCAACAGATCGTTTATTCGCTCAACCAGCCTGCAGGCGCACGCAACTACCAGTCCGTGTTCTGGAACATTGCCTACTACGACCGTTATTACTTCGAGTCGCTGTTTGGCAACTTCTACTTCCCCGACGGCTCCCAGCCCGACTGGGAGGGACTGAGTTGGCTGCAGAAGCGCTTCATGAAGTGGTTTAATGCTGAGCGTCTGAAAAGTGTACTCACTTTCCCCGTGGAGACCATGGCCCTGCTCTCGAAAGACGGCGATGTCATCGACCAGGAATGGGGCGACTTCACCGCCGAGATGTATGCCGAAGGACACTCGTTCTTCACTTATCTCAGCGACAACGCCGACTCCCTGTCATCGTGCTGCCGTCTGCGCAACGAGATTCAGGACAACGGTTTCAGCTACACTCTTGGCGCCGGTGGCGTGTCCACAGGCTCCAAGAGCGTGCTGACCATCAACCTCAACCGCTGCATCCAGTACGCCGTCCGCAACAACATGCACTACCTTACCTTCCTTGAAGAAATCGTGGACCTCTGCCACAAAGTGCAGATCTGCTACAACGAGAACCTCAAGGGACTGCAGGCCAAAGGCATGCTACCCCTGTTCGACGCCGGCTACATCAACTTGGGTCGCCAGTACCTCACTATCGGCGTGAACGGACTGGTGGAAGCCGCCGAGTTCCTCAAGATCAAGATCTCCGACAACCCAGAGTACGAGCAATTCGTACAGAGTGTGCTGGGTCTCATCGAGCGTTACAACAAGAAGTACTACTCCAAACAGGACGGCTTGATGTTCAACTGCGAGATGATTCCCGCTGAGAACGTGGGCGTGAAACACGCCAAATGGGATAAGGAGGACGGCTACGAGGTGCATCGCGATTGCTACAACAGTTATTTTTACATTGTGGAGGACCCCAACACCAACGTCCTCGACAAGTTCCGCCTGCATGGCGAAAAATACATCAAGCACCTCACTGGAGGCTCGGCACTGCATTGCAACCTGGAGGAACACCTCAGCAAGGAACAATACCGCCAGTTGCTGCGTGTCGCCGCTCGCGAAGGGTGCAACTATTTTACTTTCAACATCCCCAACACCGTCTGCAACGACTGTGGCCACATCGACAAGCGTTACCTCAAGGAATGCCCTGTGTGCCACAGCACCAATATAGATTACCTGACACGAATCATCGGTTACTTGAAACGAATCAGCAATTTCTCAGAAGCACGACAGGAAGAGGCGGCCAGAAGGCATTACAGCAAAAAGGAAATTGACAGATGCTAAAATACGCAAACTACGATATAGTATTCCAGGAAGTGCCTGACGAGGTGACCTTGGCCATCAACATCAGCAACTGTCCCAACCAGTGTGTGGGCTGCCACAGCAAATACCTCTGGAGGGACGAAGGAGAGATTCTCGACAAAGAGTCGCTCGACCAGCTGATCGATGAGTACCAAACTGGTATCACCTGTGTCTGTTTCATGGGTGGCGACGCCGATCCTTACGACGTGGCCAACCTCGCCATGCACGTCAAAAACAAATACAAGACCATCAAAACTGCCTGGTACTCAGGCCGTAACGAGCTTCCCGAGGCTTTTCACGCCGAGACTTTCGACTACATCAAGACTGGTCGTTACGACGAGAAATACGGCCCCCTCAACTCCCTCACCACCAACCAGCGCATGCTCAAACGCCTCGCCGACGGCCGAATGAAGGACATCACCAGTAGGTTCCAAACACAAAAAGAAAAAAGCACTCTTTAAGGAGTGCTTTTTTCTGCAATAAGTTCTTTTTCTGGCTTATTTCACCATTAACTTCTTGGTCTCGACAGACCCATTCTGATCGATGATGTTGACCAGATACATGCCCTTATTCCAATTGGCGACATCGAAACGGATCATCTTGCCCTGCTTTTCGCAGACCATCTGTCCCACAAGGTTGTAGACTTCAACCTTTTCGATATTGGCGCCTTCCACGGTAAAGTGATTTGTGGTCGGGTTGGGGTATAGCTTGGTCTCTGAAGAAACTTCGCTGACGTTCAGCAACTCGCCATCCACTGTCACGGCAAATGTCAAATCTCCGGCATCCGAGGACAAAACAACCGAAGTCTCGGCCACGCCCTTGACCTCCAAATAAGGCTCAATGATAAACAAGAAGTCTTCGGCATAATTCAATGTGAGCGGCAGATCTGCACAGGTTATGGTAAGGTATTGTCTGCCTTCGTCATTTACTTCCTCGATGGAATTAATCACGATAGGAGCCTGTGTGAGGTCGTTGGTGTTGGTCACACGGACTTCGGCGCCGGCATTTTCGGGATCCAAAACGATGCTGGTCGTTGTCGGAACCAGACCAAGGTCTTGCGGACCGTCAGGTGTGCTAACCACCGATAGGACTGAAGATTTATCTTCGGCATACTTGGCTACCACGCCAACCACTTCGTAGGAACCTTCAACGCTGGTAAAGGAATAAGAAGTTTCCGTTGTGTTATTTTCAACAATTTCACCATTCAGGTAAACATCATAACCGATGGGTGTGCCGTTTTCCGGAGCTTCCCAGGATGCAGTCAACGTATAGTCTCTGTCCTTGCTTGCCACCATGGTGAGATTCTGTACAGGATAAGGATGTTCATCGGTATAATCATAGGCGAAGTGGCTGTTCAGCACCTCGTGTGTTGCATAAACCTGCACCCAGATGGAGACTTCCAGGTCGCTCATTTCTTCGACATGGGTTCCCGACATGTTCTGGGTGAATTCCAGATGCTGCACCTCCGTGGCGTTGAAACTAATCGCGTCGCCTTGGGTGTTGGTCAACATCTTCATGAAAACATGGTGGAACTCTGTTTCTCCATTGGAACCGACGTTGTTGTGGGTAGTCTTCTCGTTGACTGTAACAAATACGCGAGCATCAGCATCAATGTAAGGCATCACATCAGCCTTCACATTAATGGTGGTGCCATCCACGTTAAATGATCCTTTGACATCCATAAAGGCAGCTCTGAGGGCGTGTTGGTCGAATACGCTTTGCTGCACGGCGGCATATCCCTGATCTTCACCATCGAGGAAACATTGCGGAACGGCGTTCACGTTGTAATAATCGCGGCGTACGCCACCTTCCTCGGTGTAATACGGGTCACCGTTGCCAGGCCAGTTCATCTGGTATTTGGTGTAGGTGAAACGTCCTGCGTTGTTGTTGCAGAAGTTGAGCATCGTAGTATTGACGCTGACGCAGGGGCCGCAGGTCGACGAGGAGAAATGCTCGATCATCGGGATTTTGTCAACGGCAGCGATGGCCACTGAAACATTGGAGGTGTACTGGTTGTTGTCCAAAACGTCATCATCCACACCGTTTACTTTGTTGATGGTGTAATCGATGACATAGGAGCCAGGGATGAACGACGGAACCTCGGTGAAATTCAAGGTAGCATTCTGCAATGAGGCGATGTTGACATTGAATGTCTCAGTGACAGGTGCTTCACCTTCAATCTGATAGGTGGCCTCAACAGATGTCACAGTGGTGCTGCCATAGTTGAAGACCTCAATATCCAACGGGGTATTACCGGAACCAACGAAACCAGGCACGGAGGAAGATGCAATGCCAAGGTCAAGATTTTCGAGCGTAAAGACGGTGATGTCGTCGAAATACCAGTCGTTGATGTTGTAGCTGCTTCCGTTGAAATAAATACAGAAATGCACACTGGCCTGACCCATGTCGGCGGTGGTGATCTCTTGGCTCACTGCCCATGATCCGCTGGAGTTGTAACCCTGGGTCCATCCCTCGTGCCAAGTGGTGCCGCCATCGGAAGAGGTGGCAATGCCAATGCTGTTGGTACCTTGATAGTTGTCCAAAGCATGCTTAAACGCGAAAACGACACTATTGATGCCTGTCAGATCAACAGCAGGCGTGACAAGGCGGGTCATGCCGTTAAATTGGGGGCTCCAGTCGAGCTTCATTTCGTTGGCGGTGCCACCTGCGTTCTGGGTGGCTGAAACCGACCAGTTGTTTGTTTGTCCGATGATGCTCCAGCCTGTAGGGATAGAGGAGCCATCGAAGGATTCTTGAATCAACATGGCTCTATTTTGTGCCATGCTAGCCATCGCAAATAAAAATGCAAAGGCAAATAGTAGAATTCTTTTCATATAAGAGATTTATTAGTTAAGATTTAGATTGTTGTCATGGATGCAAAAATAGTTATTTCATTGGATTTCAGGCCGTGCGGCTATTATTTTTTTTGTGTAATCGTTTTGTTGCTATGGGAAAACCGATTATCTTTGCTGGTGTGATGTCCCAACCAATTCTGGAAATAAAAAACCTGAAAATCAACTTCCTTAGTGATGATGAATGGCGCGAGGTGGTGCACGGCATCGACTTTGAAGTCCATGCCGGTCGCACCTTGGGCATCGTCGGGGAGTCGGGGTCAGGCAAATCGGTAAGCAACCTTGCCGTGATGCATCTGCTCAACCCCAAAGTTTCGAGGGTGAAAGCCGACGGCATGCTGTTGGAGGGGTTGGACATCAAGGACTTCAACGAACGGCAGATGGCCGAGGTTCGAGGCAAACGCATCGCCATGATATTCCAGGAGCCGATGACCTCATTGAACCCCGTGTACCGCTGCGGTTATCAGGTTTCCGAGATGATCCGCCAACACGAGAAGGTGACCAGGAAGGTCGCTCACGACCGGGTGATCTCGCTGTTCAGTCAGGTGATGTTGCCGCGGCCTGAAGCCATTTACGACAGCTATCCCCACGAACTCAGCGGTGGCCAGAAACAACGCGTCATGATTGCCATGGCCATCGCCTGCAACCCCCAGATCCTCATCGCCGACGAGCCCACCACAGCCCTCGATGTGACGGTGCAGAAAGAGATCCTCAAGTTGTTACGCAAGCTTCAACAAGAAACCGGCATGGGCATGGTGTTCATCACCCATGACCTCGGCGTGGTGGCTGAGATTGCCGACGACGTGGTGGTGATGCACAACGGGGAGATTCTGGAACGGGGCACCGTGAAAGAGGTGCTGGAGCACCCCCAACATCCTTATACCCAGGGCCTTTTGGCCTGCCGACCCCCGATGAAGGTACGCCTCAAGAAACTGCCCGTCGTGAAAGAATTCCTCGATGGACAGTGGTCGGGTGGCAAAGAACAGATCCTCAGCGAGTTGCAAATCACCGACGAAGAGCGGCAATGCCACCTGAAAGAACTCTATGCGCACGAGCCTATTCTAAAAGTGGAGCATCTGCAAACCTGGTATCCTTTGAAGAAAGGCATTTTCGGTCGCGTTTACAATCACGTGAAAGCCGTTGACGACGTCAGTTTGGAGGTCTTCGAAGGCGAGACCTTGGGCCTGGTGGGAGAGTCGGGCTGCGGTAAGACCACCCTGGGCCGCAGCATCTTACGTTTGCAGGAGCCTACAGGTGGCAAGGTCTGGTTCGACGGGCGGGAAATTACTGCCTTGAATGCAGCCGACCTTCGGGCGTTCAGGAAGCAGGCGCAGATTGTATTCCAGGACCCGTACTCCTCGTTGAATCCTCGGATTCGCATCGGAGAGGCCATTGCGGAGCCTTTGAAGGTACACGGTATAGAAAAGGACCGTCATAAATGCCGTCAGATCGTCTGTGATTTGCTTGAACAGGTGGGACTCGAAGCGGCGCATTACGACCGTTATCCTCACGAGTTCAGTGGCGGCCAGCGGCAGCGTATCTGCATCGCGCGCGCTTTGGCGGTGAATCCCCGTCTGGTCATCTGCGACGAGTCTGTGTCGGCCCTCGACGTATCGGTGCAGGCTCAGGTGCTCAACCTGTTGAACCGCCTCAAAGAAGAGCGTCACCTCACCTACATCTTCATCTCGCATGACTTGAGCGTGGTGCGTTTCATGAGCGACCGCGTGCTGGTGATGTATAATGGCAAGCCAGTGGAATACAACGACGCTGACGAGCTCTTCGAACATCCTCAGAATGATTATACCAAAAAACTGATAGCAGCGCTACCAGGACCGTATTAACCAGCGCAAGCTGCAGTGGCGCAGCTAATCGTAATTCCTGGAATAGTTGCTAATTTCAACGCACACGCCTCCAGCGTGGCGCCTGTGGTGAGCACGTCGTCGATCAAGAGCACATACTTGCCCTCAAGTTGCTCTGGATTCCTCACTTCAAAGATGTCCTTCACGTTCTTCCAGCGTTCCTCTTTCGATTTATGCGTCTGGGTGGCGGTATTCACCGAACGCACCAAATATTTTTCGCCAAGGGGAATGCCTGTCATTTCGGAAATGCCCCGAGCAATCACCAGACTCTGGTTGTAGCCACGTTCCTTTTCCCTTTTGGGATGCAAGGGCACGGGAATTAAATAGTCGAGACTTTCAAAAAGCGGAGCGTCCTTGAGGCTTTTACCCAGCTCTTGGCCCAGGAAGATTCCTGCATCGGCATTGCCTTTGTATTTCAATTCGTGGATTAAGTGCTGCACCTTGCCTTCCTTGGAAAAGAAAAAGCAGGCGGTCACTGCTTTGAGCCGCACTCTGCCGTAAAACATCCGCGCCAGGGGATTGTCTTCGTTCAATGCATAACCCGTCTTGGGCAAAAACGTCTTGCATCGGGTGCATACGATGTTTTCCCATTTATACAGCGTGTTACCGCAGGCGGCGCACACCGAAGGATAAAACAATCCTATAAGAGCATCAATCCAAGTAAATTTCATTTATTGCGATTTTGAACCGCAAATATAGAAATTTAATTGATTGTATCATAAATATAATAATTATATTCTATGACATAGTCCATGGAGTCGGGGAGGAGTTCGTCCGTTCGGCCCTGTTCCCTAAGGATTTCGTTGAACATGCGGCGATTTCGAAGTAGCTTGTTTTGCCGCCTTGCACTAAAGTTGTACTTGTCGTAAAGATACTGGATGGGACTAGCCGTGAACCCCCCGTTCTCAAAATTGAAATAGGGGTCACGTTTTTTACCCGACCGCATTCCTGCCAGTTCTTCATTGAGACGCTGAATCTCACGAGGCATGGGTTTGGAGGGCATGTCGATGATCATCTGCTTGAAGGTGGCATAGTCGTAGAAGGGCAGGATGGTGACTTCTTTGAGTACGATGGTATCGCGATGCAACACAATGCGTAAGGTGTCGATGTTGGCCATGGTGGAATCAACGGGGATTAGTTTTCGGCTATAGCCGAGGCAGCTCACCCAGAGCGTATCGACCATTCTGGCTGGGATAATAAACAAGCCTTCACGGTTAGAGATGGTGCCGCAGTGCCCCATTTTGCTGATCACATGGGTGTTTCGTACCGGCAGCAGACTATCGGAGGTAACGATCTTACCCAAGATAGGCATCCTTTTCTCCACGTCCAAGCCATCTTGTCCTTGGGCCAGGAGCCTAAGGCCAAGAAACAATAGGACCGCTATCAGTAAAAACCTTTTCACGTACCACCTATTAACGCTATCACCCTTTGATTATTATTTCCTCAAGCCTTCGATACCAATCCTCCCCAAATTTCCGAATCAACGATCCTTTGAGGAACTTCCACAGCGGAATACCTTCCTTTGCGCCTTTGCGCATGGCTGGAACGCAGACGCTCCATTCGTGATAAAGGATATGGGTGAAACCGTCTTTTTCGAGCAATCGGATAGGGTAGAGGTGGCAGGAGATCGGTTTCCAAAAGTCGCACTTACCCTCTAGATAGGCTTTTTCAATAGCGCAAAGGGCGGTGCCGTTGTCGTGGAAATAAACGAACGCACACTCCGCACCGTTCACCAAAGGTGTGACCAGTTCGCCATTTTCATCATAATCATATACGTCGCCATCTTCTATGACCTTTAAGCCTTCTGGCCTCATATATGCTTTGATGGCTTCGAGGTTGTCCTCGATTTGAGCGATCTCGTTCGCTTCGAGCGGTGCTCCAGCGTCGCCCTCCACACAACACCAGCCTTTGCAGCGCGGCAGATCGCAGCAGAATTTGGCATTCAAAAAGCCATCGGTAACCACTACATTATCTAAAATAATCATGTTTGCAAAAATAAAGGAAAAAAGCGTACCTTTGCAGCGATTTTCTGAAACATCTAAACTCTTAATTCATAAAAACATGGCTTTCAATCTTAGAAACAGAAACTTCCTGAAGCTTTTGGACTTCACTCCGGAAGAGATCAAGTTTTTCCTGAAACTCGCCGCCGACCTCAAGGCCGCCAAGTATGCAGGCACTGAACAACCCAAATTGACGGGCAAGAACATCGCCCTGATTTTCGAAAAGACCTCGACCCGTACCCGCTGCGCTTTCGAGGTTGGTGCCAAGGACCAGGGTGCCCATGTGACCTATCTCGGTCCCACCGGCAGCCAGATCGGCATCAAGGAGAGCATGAAAGACACCGCCCGCGTGTTGGGTCGCATGTTCGACGGCATCGAGTATCGTGGCTTTGACCAGGCCACCGTCGAGGAGTTGGCCAAATATGCCGGCGTCCCCGTCTGGAACGGTCTTACCGCTGAAGCTCACCCCACCCAGATCCTGGCCGACTTCCTCACCATCCAGGAGCATACCGACAAGCCCCTCAACCAGGTGAAGTTTGCCTATATTGGCGATGCCCGCTACAACATGGGTAACAGCCTGATGGTTGGTGGCGTGAAGATGGGTATGGATATCCGTATCATCGCCCCCAAGAAACTGCAGCCCGCTAAGGACCTCGTCAAGAAGTGCCAGGAGATTGCCAAGGAAACCGGCGCCAAGCTCACCGTCACCGACGACGTGGAGAAGGGCGTGAAAGGCCTCGACTTCATCTACACCGACATCTGGGTGTCAATGGGTGAACCCGACAGCGTGTGGAAAGAGCGCATCAATATGCTGATGCCCTACCAGGTCAACGCCGCCCTGATGAAGAAGACCGGCAACCCCAAGTGCAAATTCATGCACTGCCTGCCTTCGTACCACAACCTTGAGACCAAAGCTGGCCGCGATGTTTACGAGAAGTTCGGCCTGAACGGCATCGAGGTGACCGAAGATGTCTTCGAGAGCGAGAACAGCATCGTCTTCGACGAGGCCGAGAACCGTATGCACACCATCAAGGCTGTGATGGTGGCCACCTTGGGTGACTAATAGATCACCACGCGATGCGAATGGATATTCATCGCATCGTCGACCACACGCAGTACATAGACACCTGCCGCAAGCGAAGCAACGTCCAATTGGACCGCCGAGCCGTGGCAGGTTTCTTTTTTCACCCGCTGGCCTAAAAGATTATAGATTTCTATTTGTTGAATCTCCGGTCCTTTGATCGTCAACCAACCTGTCGCTGGATTCGGAAAGATCATCAAGTTATCCGTTTCGGTTTCGTCTACCGAAGTGCTGACAAGGCTAGCCAAAGTGGCCACTAATCCTAGATTCAACTCAGTGAAGCGTTTCGCTTGATCCATGTTGTTGACGCTTACGCCCATCACATCGCTGGTGGTGTGGATGTAGGGGGAGCAGTGGTGGGTGTCCTCAAAAGGATGAACCGCGGCATAACCGTTGCGGTTGAACGAGGAGTAGTCGCTGTCGCCCCCAACCAGCCAACTTTGCCAGATTGGCATGTCTGGATAATACACATGGCTGAAGTCATACACGTAATCAGCGATAAGGGAATCCCGTGTGGTATACATCAAATTCACGTGAAGTCGGTGGCCTTCCTCCAAATACCCAATCATATCAAGATTGAAATAACCCACAATGTCCAGTCTTTGGTCGGCACAATCCTTGGCAAAAGCGGCGCTGCCTTTCAGCCCCACCTCTTCAGCAGCCCAGCCACAGTACATGACGGAACGTTCAAACTTGCATTGGCTCAGCAAACGGGCGGTTTCAATGATCCCCGAGGTACCCGAGGCATTGTCATCTGCCCCAGGTGCGTATAGCGAATCGGGATGACCGGGAGTTTTATTATAGGAATCGTAATGCGCGCCGCAAACCACATATTCGTCGGGATAAACCAGTCCCCGTTGGATGGCAATCACATTGTCCGAAGTCTCCCGAAGCGTGTCTTGGTGGACAAAAGTGAAATCGTGCAAGAATACAGAATCGAAGCCCATTCCGCGATAAGTCTCATACAGCCAGTCCTGAACCTCATACACCATTCGGCTGTCCCACTGGCGGGTGTGATACGATTGCATGTGATTGATGGTAGCCTCCAAACTGTCTTTGGAGACCTGATCCATCAGATTTCTAATTCGGGCATCTTCCTGTTGAACGATCGGATAGTCATGCTCAAACAAATGCTGCGCTTGCACTGTCAAACCCAGCGCCAGTCCAAATAGTATCAAACAAAGTCTTTTCATAACTTTTCACTTTTCACTTTCCACTTTTCACTCCCTATAGTCCTTTGACATGAGGTTTTCCAGCGATAAAGTCCTTCAAATAATACGGTTCAAAATAAGCCACATCCACGAAATCACCAGCCTTCAAGGCCTGGTCGGAAAGCGTTGCCATATAGGCAGCGGAGGGAGCAAAGTCGTCTACAATCTGAATCTGCGGGACCTCTTTGAACAACACTTTAAGTTTCGGGGCACCGTCACCAAACAGCCACAACCGATGACCATCCAGCAAATCATCGAAACTGTGTTCATCCACCACAAGGGCTTCGGTGCTTTTAAGCGAAACAAGCGAAGCGTTAAAGACGGAACAATATACCTCCATGCGACGGGCATCGATCATCGGAACCAAAAGGTCAGAAGGTTGAAGCTGGGCACCCAAATGATCACGCATTCCGTAAGCCATAGCGTGCAGCGTGTCAATCGCCATCAAAGGTTTATCGGCAGCATAGCATACGCCCTTTGCGGTACTCACCCCAATGCGAAGTCCCGTATATGACCCTGGACCTTTGCTGACGGCAACAGCATCCAATTGTTGATAGTTGATACCTGCTTCCCTTAAAACTTCATCAATATAAATGGTTATTTTTTCTGAATGCGCATTTTGGCCTTTGCATTCGCGCAACGCCAAATTTTTGGTTCCGTCGTTCAGCGCCACAGAGCAAACTGGAGTGGCCGTTTCAAGACACAAAATCATATTTAATAATATTTTTTGCAAAAGTAATAAAATTATGTTGTACTTTTGTTGGTTGGAAAAAAATGTGCCATGAGAATTTTAGTCACCGGCGGTGCCGGTTATATCGGTTCCCACACCCTGATTGAGCTTGCTGCTGCGGGCCACGAGAGCGTTGTCGTCGACAACCTTTCCAACTCCAACCCAGAGTCGTTGGCGAGGGTTGCGGAACTCACCGGACAAAAGGTTCCGTTTTATCAGGTGGACATCCGCGACCGCGAAGGACTGAACAAAGTGATGGAGGCCTATCAATTCGACGCCTGCATCCACTTTGCTGGACTGAAGGCCGTGGGCGAAAGCGTTGAGAAACCCTGGGAATACTACGAAAACAACATCAGCGGCACATTGACATTGCTTGATGTCATGCGCCAACACGGCTGCAAGAACATCATCTTCTCCTCTTCAGCCACGGTGTACGGCGATCCAGCCATCATCCCCATCACCGAAGAATGCCCCAAAGGCCATTGTACCAATCCCTATGGCCAAACCAAGAGCATGCTGGAAGAAATCATGATGGACATGCAGAAGGCTGACAAGGAGTGGAACATCGTACTGCTGCGTTACTTCAACCCCATCGGCGCCCACCCGAGCGGCCGGATAGGAGAGAACCCCAACGGCATTCCCAACAACCTGATGCCCTACGTCACCCAGGTGGCCGTGGGCAAACGTCCTGAGCTGGGAGTCTTCGGCAACGACTACGACACCCCCGACGGCACCGGCGTCCGCGACTACATCCACGTGGTAGACCTCGCCAAAGGTCATGTGGCCGCCTTGAAAGCCCTTGAAAGAAACTGCGGCTGCGCCGTCTATAACCTCGGTACTGGCCATGGCTACTCGGTGCTCCAACTGGTGCAGACCTTCGAAAAAGTCAATGGCATCAAAATCCACTATAGCATCAAACCGCGAAGAGCAGGCGACATTGCCACCTGTTACTCCAACCCCGCCAAAGCAGAACGCGAACTTGGATGGAAAGCTCAGTACGGCCTCGAGGAAATGTGCCGCGATGCTTGGAACTGGCAGCATAACAACCCTAACGGATACTGAGCCATGAGAACGAAAACGATACCCATTGTCAAACCTGGTGAACGCTACGAAGGCGTTATCAGACCTTTTCCGTAATAAAAGATGGAAGAGCGTTTAGAAATCATTTATTAACAGAAAAGTAACACAATGGATAAAGTAACATTATTACCATACGATAGAATCTACAAAAACTTCATCGACGAGAAGTACCTCCACGATGGACATGACGAGTATTACTATCGCAACCAACAAGTCAAAAAGCCAGCCAACGGCTGGCGTCACCTCCGCTCCGACGAGATCGAGCGACTGGTGAAAAACAGCAACACGGCGACCAACTGGGATGAGATCATGGTGACCGATACCTTCGACACCAACATGATTCGCAACAACCACTTCTTCGGGTTGTGCCGCATCGGAAGCGTCACCAACGAAATCCTCCAGTATCACGACCTCCGCGTCCCCGTGGGCATCACCAACAGTAGCATCATTTCCTGCGACATCGGCGATAGCGTCGCCATCCACGACGTGCACTATATGGCTAACTATATCATTGGCGACTACTGCATTCTCTTCAATGTGCAGGAAATCAGCACTACCGACCACTCCAAGTTCGGCAACGGCATCATCAAGGAGGGTGAATCCGAAGACGTCCGCGTGTGGCTGGAAGTGATGAACGAAAACGGCGGTCGCCAGATCCTGCCCTTCGACGGCATGATCACCGCCGATGCCTACCTTTGGGCCAAATATGTCGACGACAAGCCGCTCCAGCAACGCCTGTTCGACATCACCAACGAAGCCTTTGACACGCACCGTGGCTATTACGGCACCGTCGGCGAAGGCTCCGTCATCAAGAACTGCTGGATCCTGAAAGACGCCAAGATTGGCCCGCACTGCTACATCAAAGGCGCCAGCAAACTCAAGAACGTCACCATCAACTCCTCCGAAGAGGAGCCGTCACAAATCGGCGAGGGTGTCATCCTCGTCAACGGCATCACCGGCTACGGCTGCCACATCTTCTACTCCGTGGTGGCCACTCGTTTCGTGCTAGGCGACAACTGCAACCTCAAGTACGGCGCACGACTTATCTATTCCGTGCTGGGTGACAACTCCACCATTTCGTGCTGCGAGGTACTCAACAACCTCATCTTCCCCTCGCACGAGCAACATCACAACAACTCGTTCCTGATCTCCGCCTGTGTGATGGGCCAGAGCAACATGGCCGCTGGCGCCACCTTGGGCTCCAACCACAACAGCCGCGCCACCGACGGCGAAATCGTCGCCAGCCGTGGCTTCTGGCCGGGACTCTGCTCCAGCATCAAACACTCGTCGAAGTTCGCCTCCTTCACCCTCTTGTCGAAGGCCGACTATCCCAACGAGATGAACATCATGCTGCCGTTCTGCCTCGTCAACAACAACAGCAAGACCAACGAACTGGAGATCATGCCAGCCTACTGGTGGATGTACAACATGTTCGCCATCGCTCGCAACACCTCGAAATATCAGAAACGGGACATCCGTAAGCGCAAGATTCAGAACATCGAGTTCGAGACCTTTGCACCGGATACCATGGAAGAGACCATTGAAGCCCGCAAACTGCTGGAGGTGTGGGTGGCCAAGGCTTATCTGCGCTCCAAAGGCGAAGACCCCGACACCCATGAGTACTACGATCTCCGTGCTGTCGGCAAGAACCTTCTCGACAACGAGCCCGAGACCTGCAAACAACTGGAAGTGTTCGGTGAGAATATTGAGAAGAGCAAACGCAAGGTACGCATCCTGAAAGCCTACCAAGCCTATCACGCCTACGGCGACATGATTGTCTACTATGCGGTGAAGAACATCGTCCATTACCTGGAAAACCACGACGAAGCCAGCATCGAGAACCTGAGCCGCCTGATGAAAGGCAAGCGCCTCCGCAAATGGATCAACCTGGGCGGTCAGACCATGCCCGAAGAAGATGTCGACCAACTGCGCGACGATATCAAGACTGGTGTGCTCAATAGCTGGAAAGAGATCCACGAACGCTACAATGAGCTATGGAAACGCTACCGCATGGAAAAACTCCGTCACGCTTACTTCTCGCTGATGTTCCTCTACAAGGACGAGACCGACGTGCTGACCGCGGAAATGTGGAACGAATGCCTCGACAAAGCCATCCGTATCCAACAGTTCATCTGCGACCAGGTGTACGAGTCGCGCAAGAAAGACTACGAAAACCCCATCCGCAGCGCCACCTTCCGCAACGAAGCCGAGAAGATTGCTGTCGTCGGCAAGATCGAAGACGTCTCCTTCGTCAAACAAATCAGAAAAGAAACCGAGGAATTCATTGCCTCCATTATTAAAATCCGTAATCATTCTTAATTCTTACTTCTAAATTCTAAATTCTAAATAATATGAGAGTAATCATTGAACCGAATTATGACAAGATGTCGCGTTGGGCAGCCAACCATATTGTTGAACGCATCAAGGCCTTCAAGCCGACCGCCAAAAAACCCTTCATTCTGGGTCTCCCCACCGGCTCAACGCCGATTGGCACCTATAAGGAACTGGTGAAGCTTTACAAGAAGGGAGAAGTCTCCTTCAAGAACGTGGTGACCTTCAACATGGATGAATATGTGCAGATCCCCGAGAACCACCCGGAGAGCTACCACAGCTTCATGTGGAACAACTTCTTCAAGCACATCGACATCAAGAAGGAGAACGTCAACATCCTCAACGGCAACGCCAAGGACCTCGAAGCCGAGTGCGCCCGCTACGAAGCGAAAATCAAGAGCTACGGCGGCATCGACCTGTTCATGGGCGGCATCGGCCCCGACGGCCACATCGCCTTCAACGAACCCGGCAGCTCCCTGACCTCGCGCACCCGCGTGAAGAGCCTGACCACCGACACCATCATCGCCAACTCGCGCTTCTTCGAGAACGACATCAACAAGGTGCCGAAGACCGCTTTGACCGTTGGTGTGGGTACTGTGATGGACAGCCGTGAGGTGATGATTCTGGCCAACGGCCACGGCAAGGCCCGCGCTCTGGCACACGCCATCGAAGGCGCCGTTAGCCAGATGTGGACCGTCAGCGTGCTGCAGATGCACCCCCAAGGCATCATCGTGTGCGACGACGCAGCCTGCGACGAGATGACCTACGGAACTGTGAAGTATTTCAAGGATATTGAGAAAAACAACCTTTAATGAAAAACTTTGCCTTGATTGGCGTGGGGGGATACGTCGCCCCACGCCATTTAAAAGCGATTAAAGATACAGGGAACAACCTGCTTGCCGCCTACGACAAATCCGACAGCGTGGGCGTCATCGACAATTATTTTCCGCAAACAGCCTTCTTCACCGAACAGGAGCTGTTCGATAGGCACAACACCAAGATGATTGCTTCGGGTACACATCTCGACTATGTCAGCGTGTGCACCCCCAATTACCTCCACGATGCCCATATCCGCTATGGACTGCGACTGGGAGCCGACGTCATCTGCGAGAAACCCGTCGTGCTCAACCCTTGGAATATCGACGCCCTCGAACAAGTGGAACAGGTGGAAGGCCATAAGGCCTATACCATCCTCCAGCTCCGTCTCCATGAGGCCATCGTTGCCCTGAAGAAAAAGATTGAAAACGGACCAAAAGACAAGATTTACGACATCGACCTGACTTACATCACCCCAAGAGGCAACTGGTATTACGCCTCCTGGAAAGGCGACCCCCGCAAAAGCGGCGGCATTGCCACCAACATCGGGGTGCATTTTTACGACATGCTCTGCTGGATTTTCGGTGAGGTGCAGAATAGCGTCGTCCACGTCTCCACTTACGACCGCGTGGCAGGCTTCCTTCAGCTGAAAAACGCCAATGTGCGCTACTACCTCAGCATCACTGGTGAAAAAACCGAACGCTCCATCCTCATCGACGGCGAAGCTTTCGAGTTCACCAACGGCTTCACCGAACTCCACACCCTCAGCTATAAGAAAATTCTAGACGGCCAAGGCTTCCACATCAGCGAATCACGCAACGCCATCAACACCGTCTACCAGATACGTAACGCCAACCCCGTGGGCTTGGTGGGCGACTACCACCCCCTGGCAAAACTTGAATGCAAACCCCATCCCTTTGGATGGTAAAAATATAAGACTATGCGGCAATTACTTTTTAAACTCTGCAACTTCCTGTTTGGAAAACAAGCCAACAACTCCCTGCCTCGCGCGTGGGTGCTGGCCTTCGATATCGTAGTGCTTCTGGTGTCTTACCTGATAGCGATGTTTCTGGTGCACTACAACAACCTTCATGAAGGCATCATGTTCCGTGGTTGGTACAGAATCTTCATCGTGACGATCGTCTACATCGTCATGTTTCTCATCTATCGCACCTACGTTGGCATGATACGTTATTCCGGCTTCGATGACATCAGGAAGATTTTCAACTCGTGCACCATCGCCCTGACTGTATTGATCATTGCCAAAGTGGTGGTAACACAAGTCAAGCCCCAACTTGTGAACTATATCCTTCCTGGATACAAAATCATACTGTATCATTATTTCCTCACGGTGCTGTTTATGGTTTTGAGCCGCTTCACCATCCGAAGAATTTATAATGAGTTCTATAAAGACACCAGCACGATCAAACAAAACACCATTGTCTACGGTGCCGGCGAAGGCGGTGTGCTGCTTATGCGTGCCTTCTTACAAGACCAAGATGCTCCCTATAGAATCAAGGCTTTCATCGATGATAACCCGAAAAAGACCAACAAAAACATCAATACCATTCCCATCCTGCCGCCCGAAAAGGTATTCAACGAGGAATACATCCAGAAAAACAACATCAAGATTTTGATTCTGGCCCTGCCCAGTGTCTCTGGCGAAAGAAAGAAAGAACTGATTGAATTGGGAATGAGCTTCGGTCTGAAGGTGAAGACCATGCCGTCGTTCATGCAATGGGTCGACGGTGAAATCAAGACCAACCAGATCCAGGACATCAAGATTGAGGACCTGTTGGGTCGCGACCCCATCGTATTGGGCAAAGAAAACGTGAAACGCGAGATTGACGGCAAGGTGGTGATGATCACCGGTGCAGCAGGTTCCATCGGTAGTGAGATGTGCCGTCAGACCCTCCACTATAACCCCAAAATGCTGGTGATGGTCGACCAAGCCGAATCACCCATGTACGACCTGCAGTTTGAGTTGAAGAACACCCCCGAGTTCAAGTCCATCATCGACCGCATGGTCTTCGTCATCGCCAACGTGAAGGACGAACGCCGCATGAAAGAGGTGTTCGAGGCTTACCACCCGCAGCTGATTTATCATGCCGCCGCCTACAAACACGTGCCTTTCATGGAGGAGAACCCCTACGAAGCCGTCTTTGTCAACGTGTTCGGCACCAAGAACATCGTCGACATGGCCATCGA
This sequence comes from Bacteroidales bacterium, assembly GCA_024681295.1. Taxonomy (GTDB): domain Bacteria; phylum Bacteroidota; class Bacteroidia; order Bacteroidales; family F082; genus Limimorpha. Next base: position 6,177 of record JAILBC010000091.1, on the reverse strand, counting down.
ATATGGTGTGGAGAAGTTTGTGATGATCTCCACCGACAAGGCGGTGAACCCCACCAACGTGATGGGCGCCACCAAGCGCATCGCCGAGATTTACACCCAGAGCCGCAAATGCAAGACCCAGTTTATCACCACCCGCTTCGGCAACGTGTTGGGTTCCAACGGTTCCGTGGTGCCGCTCTTCCGCAAGCAGTTGGCCCAAGGCGGACCGCTTACGGTGACCGACAAACGCATCATCCGCTTCTTCATGACCATCCCTGAGGCGTGCAGTTTGGTGATGGAAGCTGGCTCCATTGGACAAAACAACGAAATCTTTGTATTCGACATGGGTCAGCCGGTCAAGATCTACGACTTGGCCAAGAAGATGATCCAGCTCTCAGGTCAAAACCAGATTGAAATCAAGGAAATCGGTCTGCGTCCCGGCGAAAAACTCTACGAAGAGCTGCTTGCTACCAAGGAGAACACCATGCCCACCGACAACCCCAAGATCATGAGGGCTCAGGTTCGTAATTACGAAGCAGTCGAGGTAAATGCGCTCATCGAGGAATTGGCCGTGGCATTGACTTCATGCGACGACTTTGCCATCGTCCGACAGATGAAACGCATCGTTCCCGAATTCAAGAGCAACAACAGCATCTTCTGCCAATTGGACCAGAATAATGAATAATTACTGCATCATCATGGCCGGGGGCATCGGAAGCCGATTCTGGCCCCTCAGCAAGGATAACTATCCCAAGCAGTTCCTCGATATCCTGGGGACAGGCAAGAGTTTCATCCGAAGCACCTACGAGCGCTTCAGCCCCGTCATTCCTGACGAGAATTTTCTTGTGGTGACCAACAAAGCCTACAAACAGCTGGTTTTGGAACACCTGCCCATGCTGAAGTCCGACCAGGTGCTCTGCGAGCCCGCCCGACGCAACACCGCCCCCTGCATCGCCTACGCCTGCTACCACATCCAAAGCCGTTGCAGCGACGCCAACATTGTGGTCACCCCAGCCGACCATCTGGTCACCAACGAGACAGAATTCCAACGTGTCATCCGCCTCGGATTCGACTTCCTGGCCCAGAACCAGCAAGCCCTGATGACCATTGGCATCAAGCCGTCAAGGCCAGAGACGGGGTATGGGTATATCCAATGTGGAGTTAGGAGTGACGAGTTAGGAGTGAGGAGTAAAACAGTGGTGAAGGTTGAAATGTTTAAGGAAAAACCGGATTACGAAACGGCACAAAAATTCCTTGCCGCCGGCAACTTCTTCTGGAACTCTGGTATCTTCCTCTGGACGCTGCAAGGCATCATGAACGCCTTCAAGACCTATCTGCCTGAGATGGTGGAGGTCTTTGAAAAAGGCATCTACAACTTCGGCACCCCCGAGGAACAGGACTTCATCAACGACCATTTTGTGGACTGTCCCAACATCAGCATCGACTACGGCGTCATGGAGAAGTCGCCTAATACCTATACCATCCCGGCTGACTTCGGCTGGAGCGATATCGGCACATGGGGCTCGTTGTTCACCCACGCCAAGAAAGATGATGACGGCAATGCCCTTCGCGGCAAGGTGGTCTCAGTGGACAACAAAAACACCATTATTAACATCGAAGAAGGCACCGAAGCCGTGGTAGAGGGCCTTGAAGACTATCTGGTGGCCTATCGCGACCACTCATTGCTCGTGTGCAGGCTCCGCGATGAGCAACAAATCAAAGTTTGGATTGAAGGATTGAAATGATGGAACAACAACCAAAATTCTCCGTATGCATGTCGGTTTATTCAAAGAGTAAACCCGATGAGTTTTTGGTTGCTGTTGAAAGCATTGTTCGGCAAACCATTCCTCCAAATGAAATCATTCTTATCGTTGACGGCCCTATTTCAGAGGGGATGGAGCAGGCGGTCGACCAAGTGAAAACCGCTAATCCCGCTTTTAAAATTATTCGGCTTCCCAAAAACCAAGGATTGGGCAATGCCCTGAAAATTGGGGTGGAAAACGCATCCTATGATTTGATTGCACGGATGGATAGTGACGATATTTCATTACCCAACCGTTTTGAATTGCAGTTGCAATACCATAAGGAACATCCTGAAACGGATATTTTTGGAGGACAGATTACGGAATTCATCGACGACCCCCATCATGTGATCGGCAAACGTGTGGTTCCTTTGGACCATGAATCCATCCGTCGATACATGAAGAGAAGATGCGCCATGAACCACCCCACGGTCATGTTTCGGAAAGAAGCCGTAATCAGGTCGGGCAACTACCAACATTGGTTCCAGAACGAGGATTATTACCTATGGATCAGGATGCTCGATCACCATTGCAAGTTCGGTAACCTTGACCAGGTACTCGTCAATATCCGGGCGGGCAGCGATTTGTACGCACGACGGGGAGGAAAAGCCTATTTCAAAAGTGAGGTCGGCATCCAAAGACAAATGCGAAAACTCCGACAAATCTCAATATTTCGGGAAATCTACAACATCACTATCAGGTTTTTCGCTCAAATCCTCATTCCTAACCAAGTAAGGGCGTGGTTGTATCAAACTTTATTAAGGAAGGAAAATGCATAACTACGTTCTGTACCGAAACGCCTGGCGTTACAACGGCCCACCCCATAAAGAGACACAACTTCAAAAGTCAGAATGGAAAGCCTTGTTGAAGAAAAAAGGGGTTCTGGTGCGCAACACTTACGATTTCGATACACCTCAAGAAACCAATTTCTGGTACATTATCAAAGACCGGTTTGATGACTTTGAAGAACTATCCTCCAACGAAAGAAATAAAGTGCGACGTTCATTTAAGTCGTTGGTTTTCAAAAAGATAAGTATTACAAAACTAAGAAATGAAGGCTGGAGCATTCTAAAAGAAACATACGAGGATTACGTTGTTTCGGACCGGAAAATGAATGAATCCGTCTTTCTTGGTTTTTTGTCGGAATGTGAGAAAAAAAACTCAGAGTATTGGGGGGTATTTGACCAGGATACCTTGATTGGTTTTACTACGGTTTGGTTATGGTCGGATGACTGTTGTGAGTACGGTTTGATGGGCATCAAGCCCGAATACAAGCACAACAACACCTATCCTTATTACGGGCTATTCCATACCTTAAATTCCCATTACTTGGGTGAACGCCATTTCCGATACGTGGCAGATGGAGCACGATCCATTACGGAACATTCACATATTCAGGATTTTTTGATTCAGAATTTCAACTTTCGGAAGGCCTATTGCCATCTGGCCATCCATTACAAGTGGTGGGTGAAACTCGCCGTGAAAATCCTTTATCCATTCAGAAAGATCATTTCGATTCCACAAATCAAGGCCGTATTGAACATGGAATCCATGACCTGTAAATAAAAAAAGTAGGTAACCCTTTCGAATAACCTACTCAAAAAATTAATAACATGAAACGCGCCCCCTTCAGGACTTGAACCTGAGACCCCCTGATTAACAGTCAGATGCTCTAACCAACTGAGCTAAGGAGGCATTTGCGGCTGCAAAAGTACGACTTTTTTTCAACCCTGCAAGTTTTTTTTTCATTTTTTTTTAACTTTGCACTCCCAATAATAAAACCATCATGAAAAAAATACTCGGAATAGGCAATGCCCTAGTCGATATCCTGACCCAAATCCCCAACGATAACATACTGGAACAGTTGCAGTTACCCAAAGGAACCATGCACCATGTCGATGCAGAGACTTCTTTGCACTACGGCGAATTTTTGAAGCAATACGGTCTCGCCATGGCCGCTGGCGGCTCCACCGCCAACACCATGAGCGGTGCTGCCAAGCTGGGCATCGAGACCGGCTACATCGGCAAGGTAGGCCGCGATGAACGTGGACGCTTCTTCGAAAACGCCATGCGTGAGACGGGCGTGAAACCCATGATGCTCACCACCGAAACCCCCACTGGATGCGCCGAAGCCATCATCTCCCCCGACGGTGAGCGCACTTTTGCCACTTACCTCGGTGCTGCGCTGGAACTCTGCGCTGACGACATCCAACCCGAGATGTTCGATGGATGGGACCTCTTCTATGTGGAGGGCTACCTCGTCCAGAACCACGCCCTGCTCAACAAAGTGCTTCCCATGGCCAAAGCCAAAGGTCTTAAGATTGCTCTCGACATGGCTAGCTACAACATTGTTGAGGACAACCATGACTATATGCGGCAGATCACAAAAGACTATCTCGACATCGTGTTCGCCAACAAAGAAGAAGCCCTCGCCTTCTCGCACCTCGACACCCCCGAAGCAGCGCTGGCCGACATCGCCTCCATGTGCGACATCGCCATCGTGAAAGTCGGCGCAGAGGGCTCTTTGATTCAGAAAGGTGATGAGGTGGTGACCATAGGTCCCATCCCGGCCCATGTGATTGACACCACCGGAGCCGGCGACCTGTGGGCCTCTGGCTTCATGGCAGGCCTCGTCCAAGGCAAGTCGCTCCAACAATGCGGCATGATGGGGGCCACTGTCGCGGCCAACATCATCGAAGTGATCGGTGCCAAGATGGACGAAAAAAGATGGCAAAAAATCCTCGATTCGTTAAAAGTATTATAATTTTTCGTACCTTTGCAGCCTGATTTAAGAAAAAGTATATCAATAAATTAGACATTATAAGCAACAATGAAGGAATTCAAGACCAACGAAATCCGGAACATCGCCCTCATCGGCGCTGCCAAGTCCGGCAAGACCACCCTCGCTGAGAACATGCTTTTCGAAGGCAAGGTCATCAACAGAAAAGGAAGCACGGAAGAAAAGAACACCGTCTCCGACTATCGTCCTATCGAGATGGAACGTCAGATTTCCGTCCACGCCACCATGATGAACACTGTCATCAACGACACGAAGATTAACATCCTTGACGCTCCCGGTTTCACCGACTTCTCGGGTGACATCGTCTCCTGCCTCGCTGCTGCCGACACCGCAGTGTTGACCGTCAACGCCCAAGCCGGCGTCGAAGCCACCACCGAGAATGCCTGGCGTCACACCGTGACCACCAAGAAACCCGTGGTGTTCTTCCTCAACCAGCTCGACCACAGCAACGCCAACTTCGACAACGCCATCCGCAACCTGCGCGAGTACTTCGGTGACAAGGTCACTCCCATCCAGTATCCTGTGACCACCGGCGAAGACTTCAACGCCGTCATCGACCTCATCCTCATGAAGATGTTGGTCTTCAAGAATGGCAACGGCGCCCCTGAGATCCAGGACATCCCCGCCGCCGAGATGGACAAGGCCGAAGAGATGCACAACAGCCTCATCGAGCACGCCGCTGAAGGTGAAGAGGCCCTCATGGAGAAGTTCTTCGAGGAGATGACCCTCAGCGAAGAAGACATGGAGCGTGGTATCCGCTTGGGTATCATCAACCGTGAGATGTTCCCCGTGATCTGCGGCGCTGCCAAACGTGGCATCGGCGTGTATCGCCTCTGCGAATTCCTCATCAACGCTTGCCCGAGCCCGGCCGACGTCCCCGCCATCAAGGCTGAGAACGGCACCGAGTTCCACAACAGCAACGACGATCCTACCGCCCTCCAGATCTTCAAAGTCACTACCGAGCAGAACCTCGGCGATGTGGCTTGGATGCGCATCTACGGTGGTACCCTGAGCAAGAGCCAGGACCTCGTCAACCCCCGCACCGGCAACAAGGAACGTATTTCACAGCTGCTTGCCTTCCGCGGCAAGAACCGTGAAGAAGTCGAGAAAGTCAACGCTGGCGACATCATCTGCACCATCAAGCTGAAAGACGGCCGCGTGGGCGACACCCTCGTCGATGCCAAGATCGCAGAGACCGCCTTCCCGGCCATTCCGTTCCCAGAACCGATCTTCCAAGTGGCCATCAAGGCTGCCAACTCACAGGAAGACGAGAAGCTGGGCGGTATCCTCAACGACATGCACAAGACCGACCCCACCGTCATCGCCGGCATGTCACGCGAGCTCCGTCAGAACATCCTCCAGTGCCAAGGCGAATACCACCTCAACACCCTGAAGTGGTACTTCGACAACGTATATAAAATCGGCATCGAACTCAGCACCCCGAAAGTCCCGTATCGCGAGACCATCACCAAGTCAGCCAAAGCCGACTATCGTCACAAGAAACAATCCGGCGGTAGCGGCCAGTTCGGTGAGGTGCACCTCTGGCTCCAGCCTTACTTCGAAGGCTATACCGATCCCGAAGAACTCGCCGTCCGT
>JAILBC010000088.1 GCA_024681295.1 Bacteroidales bacterium | reverse complement strand
AGCTTCGTCAGCAAGAAACAGTACGACCAGAGCCTGTTCTACTACATCCCCGAAAACGTGGGCGCTGCCGCTGGCCGTATCAACCTGGCCTATGGTCGCTTCGCCTTCTCCACCGAATATGCCTACAAGATCAACGACCCCTCGGCCATCAACAACTTCATCTATAAGGAAGGTCAGGCCTTGCTTTCTTCGTTGAGCTATTCCCAAAAGGGTCTGGGTGTGGTGTTGCAGGTGAAACGTACCGACAACATGAGCTTCAAGTCGATGTATACGGGTAAACAAAACGACCTCGACATCAACTTTATCCCGCCCATCAATTACACACATACCCACAGCTTGCCTTCGATGTACACCTATTCCACCCAGCCCAATGGTGAGATGGCAGCCCAGTTCCAAGTGAACTATACCATCCCTAAGGGCACTGCACTCGGTGGCAAATACGGCACTAAGCTGGCTTTCAACATGAGCCAGGTCAACGACATTGTGCGTGATTCAGTGCTTGACCATGGCCAGATGGTGCTCAACAAGAAAGGTACCTTGGGCTATACCTCGAACTTCTTCGCTGTCAGTGACCACCGCTTTTTCCGCGACATCAACTTCGAGATCGACAAGAAGATCAGCAAGGACTGGCATGTCACAGCGCAGTACATCAACCTGTATTATGACATCGAGACCATCGAAGGTCATGCTGGTGCTCCTGCCGTGGAGGCCAATATTGGATTCCTCGATGTGACTTACAAGATCAACAAGCGTCAAAGCCTACGCTTTGAGTTGCAGGGCCTTTGGGAAAAAGAAGTCAAAAAAGGCTATGCCTATGACGAGAGTGAGAAGAAAGACTACCAGAAGCGCGGCGACTGGGCCTTTGGCTTGCTTGAATATACCATCACCCCGCACTGGTCGTTCTCCTTGGCCGACAAATGGAACTATGGCAACCCTGTGCCCGAGTTCCGTGACCATTATTTCACTGGCACCGTCACTTACATCCACGATGCCACCCGCATCATGCTGAGCGGCGGACGTCAGAGCGAAGGCGTGGTATGCGTCGGTGGCGTCTGCCGCACCGTGCCCGCCTCTTCAGGTGTCACCCTAACCATTTCCACCGCATTCTAAAATAGTCAAGCCATGAAAAAAATACTATCCATTATCGCATTTGCGGCCTTGATGCTGGCATTGTCCAGTTGTGATAAAATAGACATCAATAATATTCATAAACCTTATACGCCTACTAGTGGAGGCAAGACAGTGTTGATCAAGGACTTCACCGGGGTACGCTGTGTGAACTGTCCTGGCGCCGCCGAGGTGGCGCATGAACTTCAACACAGTCTTGGCGAGGACCGGGTGTTCATCATGAGTGTCCATGCGGGCTATTTGGCCACACCGGTGGGCGCTTTCCCTGACTTCCGCACTGACGAAGGCACAGCGTGGTATGGTAACAATTCGTCCAATCCCTTGTTCTCGGTTGATCATGTTTCTTTGACTGATGGTAACACCTTGTATGTGGAGCAAATCGATGCGCCGGTGGCCGATGCCTTGGCTGAACCGCACACTTTTGAGATTTTCATTGTGAACAAATATGACGAGGCTACTCGTGAGTTGAGAGTGGAGTCGGAAGTGACTGCTGCTGCTGATTACCTTGGACAGTTGTATGTAACCGTTTGCTTGGTTGAGGACAGTATCGTGGGTCGTCAGGTGGTTCCTGGCGGCATTGACACAGCATACGTGTTCCGAAACGTGTTCCGTGGCACGTTGAATGGCGCCGATGGAGATGTCTATAGTGAATCACAGATCTATGTCAACGATGATTATATCTACAAATACAACATTGAACTGGATTCCACCTACAACGCCGACCAATGCTACATTTTGACTTACATTTATGACAAAGCGCTAGGAGGGAAAATCCTCCAGACAGCTATGAGCAAGGTTAAATAACGGTCCAGATTATAACGATTCGAAATAAACCACCGTTTTGTCAAACCTACGGTTTTTCAGATCCTCCGGTTTGATAAGGAAATTGATCATTCCACAGTCGTAAAGCCTCAGCCCCCAGTCGTCGTTCTCGTCGATCTGCAACAAGTTAATGTAATCGTAATACCCTTCTTGGATATCTTGGAAGAAGGGCATCCCGAGCAGTTTGATGTCATCGGAGAAGGACGCTTCTTCTTTGAAACTGATGGCTTCAGCGGGAAGGTAAGCCGGCGTTCCGTCATCCCAGGTGATCTCATACGGACTTAGGTTGTCGGTAGTGGGGGAGTAGAGCACCTTGTAGGCTTGAGCATCCCATTCACCGATGCCGTTGTGGAAGGGACACTCGTAGCCTTCGTCGCTCATGTATTCGTCGATGGCGGCGAAGAAATACAGCATGCCCTCGTGCGGCAGTTGTCCCTCGGTGTCAAAGGGCACTAGGTCTTCGCAGCGGATCTGGCAGACAAAGGTTAGTGGAGTGTCGTCTTCGTCAGGCATGTCAGGGTATTCCCAGTCATCGGGGAGGTCGGGCGCGCCCCACCATTTGCTTTGCCCGAAGAGTTCGTCGTCGCTCTTGCTGAAGTTCAATTTGATGGCTTTCATATCGGATTGTTTGATTTATTTTTTCCAAGTGATGCGCAGATGATACTCGTAGGATTCATAAACGCAACCCTGCGAGTCCTCGGGACCGTCAATCTCAGAGTCGAGATCGAGGGACTCCCCCGGGGTGAGCTGGTAGACATCCCTAAAGAAGGAGAAGGTGATGCGGCGTTTTTCTATGCGTTCGATGCGCAGACCTCCAAACCCCCTGAAGAAGGGGAACTCGCCCACCTTGGCCTCCACTGTCTGTTTGTCAGAAGCATCGCCACGGAGCCAGACATTCAGCATGATGGGTTCGTCAGGGGCCTCTTGCTCTTGGAACACGCCTTCCACCCATTCGCCGTCTTGCACGATGCCGCCTCCGGGATAGGTGAACGCCCCGTAGCCATGGCAAAGACCGTCCCTGAACTCGCCTTCGTAGCGGCGGCCCTCCGTGTCAATATCATCGCTTACGAGGCCGAGGCCTTGGTGAACTGGTGCTAGCACACCGATTCCGTTGGGCATGCCATCTTTCATTTCGCCGTCGTAGATCCAGGCGGGGTAGCGATAGCTGATGTGACCGTCCCAAACCCGAGCCTCCACCTTTTTGTTTTTGTCGAAAGGATTGGGCAATTCGACGGTTTTGGCCATTCGGACGTCCCAGCTTTCTTCTTCCGCTTTCTCCAATCGGCCTTCTTTCCAATCTTCGTGATGGTACTTGCCGTTGGTGCTGTGGATGGTGATATAGCCGTCGTAAGGCTTCAGGTCGAAAAAGTTGTAGCCGTAGGAACCGGCGAAACTGCCGTCGGGGTAAAACACTTCGCTTTCAAAATGGGTTTTGAAAACCCTTCTATCATAGTCGTTCAACTCTGTGTCACCGCTGTAATGCTTGATGACGATACCGTTTTTCAATTGAACGGTCAAAATGGAGCGGTCTTCATCGATTTGTTTGTAATCGTAGGAATCCATCTCCAACTCCTGTAGCTTCTCGCCCTCGTACCATTCGATGGCGTAAGGCTTCTCGGCCAGCACCACCTCGATGCCGTTGCGTTTGTGGCAATAGAAGGGCGTGAGGGTATCGGGGCCTTGGGGGTGTTTGACGCGATAAAGTCCAATGAGATCCATGACTGCCAAGTCCGACGAAGTGTTGATCCATGCATGCTCGATGACTGAACCGTCAGCGAACTGGTATTTGCCGTCGGCAGCGTATGCCGGGCCGTTGATATGAGCATAGCTGAGATGGAAATAGCCTTCGAAACGGTCGCCGTTGGGGTATTTCACCACGCCTTGGCCTATGGGGCCTTTGAGTTCCTGCCGGATGACGTCTTCGAACTGATAGTTGCCGATGTATTCTATTCCGCTTTTGTTTGAAATCATGGTTCTGATGTTTATGAGTTTACAGGGAGCAAATATAACTATTTTTTTGTGATTTCCAACACGATAAGTTGCATTCCGTCGACCTTGAACTTGATTTCCAGATTTCCGAAAGCCATGCCATAAACCCTTTCAGGGTCGTCTTGGTATTGTGGCCTTGGGTCGTGGGTAAGGACGGCGATAAGGCTTTCGCGTTGGGTCTCGGGCACTTGCGCCAACAATTCCTCTGGGAAATCCACGTCCAACAAATATTCCGCTGGTTTGTCGGCAAAACCGCTGACAGCGTCGGGATGGCTGTCGGTGTAGACGATGTAGGGCTTGATGTCATAAATCGGTGTGCCATTCATCAGGTCGGCACCGCTGACATGTAGCACGGGCCCCAGTTTCGGGTCGATTTCGGCCTTTTCCAGTTTCACCGAGGAAAGCCCAATGGGATTGGGTCTGAAGGGAGAGCGTGTGGCGAAAACACCTTTGCGCACATTGCCTCCAAGACGGGGAGGGCGTACCGTGGGTGACCAACTTTCTCTCTTGGCCTCGGAGAACTCCCAAATCAGCCAGAGGTGGGAGAACTCTTCCAATCCTCTTACCGCCTCGGGATTGCGGTATTCCGGCTCAAACACGATGGTCCCCTGGAGCGATTCAATGATGCCGCTCTGACGAGGTATCCCGAATTTTGTCGGGAACTCGGTGTGAATGTGGGCGATAACTTGCAAAATCAAAAAAGTTATATATCTTTGCAAAGTTAAACCTTAATATGAAATGATTATGAAAAAAACACTTTTATTATTTGTAATGCTTGCTGGTGCGACCTCGCTGTTCTCACAGGCACCTTACTGCTGTGTTACCAAAGGTGCGGAGTTGACCTACACCGACTACGATGCCAAAGGTCGTGAATCCGGCACCACCGTCACTATTTACAAGGACGTAACGATGATCAGTGACCTCGACTATGACGTGGCGATGGAGACCACCGTCAACGTAGGCGGCACCGAGTCCACCATGGAAACTACCATGGAGGTACGCAACGGTAACGCCATGATTTCCATGGGCCAGGGCGATATCGACCTCACCGCCACTGACCCTGAGTTGCTGCGTATTCCCAACAAACTCGCCGTTGGCTACAAACTGCCACTTGGCGAGATGATTGTCGACCTCGGCGGCTTCCGGGTGAAGAGCACCGTCACCGAGAACGAAGTCGTTGATCGCGAAGAACTTACCACCCCAGCTGGTACCTTTAAATGCTATGTGGTGAAACAGACCTACGAGGGTCGTGTGATGGGCATCAAGAGCGAAACCACCACCAAGATTTGGTATGCCCGCGGCATCGGCATGGTTAAAACGGAGACCTATTCCAAAGGCGACCTCTACGGCACCACTGTACTTACATCAATGAAAAAATAACCTAAAAAAACAAATGATATGAAAAGAATAGTTGCAATCCTCGTCATCGTGTTCGCCATCGCTGCGATTCCGGCTCACGCCCAGTTGGGTGGCATCATCGGTAGAGCCGTCCAAAAAGAAGTGGAGAAAGGCGTCAAGAAAGAGGTTGATAAACAAACCGAGAAGATAAACCAGACCCTTGAGGCAGAGATCGAGAAACAGGTGGAGAAACAAGCCGCCAAGATCGATTCCCTCGAACAGGCTGCCAGGGAAACCAACGACGCTCTGAATGCGGAACAGGAACGCCTCGAAGCCGAACAGCAGGCTGCCAAGGACAAGAATGCCGGTAAGAAGGCCTCAGGCAATGTCGACACCTCGAAATACGATGCCATCAACGCCGAACGCAAAGCGGCGAATGCCAAACTCAATTACGATCGGTGGGATTATTGATTACGAATTGTAGCGTACTCCTACTGCTCTGTTTAAGGTAGACCTTCTTTCCTTCCAGGAAACGGTCTCCGATGGTATAAGAGTAGTCGTAATGCCTTATCGTAAACAAGGTCAACCCCTTGTTGTACTTCACTTGGAAGGTCTCGCGTAGCGATGCGACGAGGCCTTTCAGTTTCTCGTCATCATGGTCAAAACAGAAAGAGAGCATCAAGGCCGAGGTTTGAATCACGTTGGCGTGGATATTGAGCTCGTCGCAAGCGCCGAAGATGAGGCGTAGGTTATGCTCGTTCATGAAGGAGTAGTCACGGGGCGAGATGGACACCAGCGTTTGGTTGTCCTTCACGATATAAGAGGGAGTCTTCTCGATGCTGTGGTCGGTCTTGCCGTCGATGACGGAAGGGGAGTGGTCGGGGTTGAGGAATGACTGCACCTTGAGGGTGATGCCTTTGTTCTGCAAGGGCTTGAGTGTCTTGGGGTGGATGACGGAGGCCCCATAGAAGGCCAGTTCGATGGCTTCGGAGTAGGTGATGTGGGGGAGTTGCACCGTCTCGTCGAAGCGTTTGGGGTCGGCGTTGAGCAGTCCGTCGACGTCTTTCCAGATGGTGACTTCCTCGGCGTCGAGGCAGTTGGCGAAGATGGCAGCGGTGAAGTCGGAGCCCTCGCGGCCTAGGGTGACGGTGTGTTTGCCGTCGACGGTGGAGCCGATAAATCCTTGGGTGATGCACACGACGCCTTGAATGTGTTCGTCGTTGAGCTTGCTGATGCGCAGCCGGGTCTCGTCCCAGTCGGGTGAGGCGCTGCGGAAGCGCTCGTCGGTGAGCACGTATTGGCGTGCGTCGAGCCAACGGCAGGGCACGTCGCAGTGGTTCAAATATTCTTGGATGATGGTGGTGGAGATAAGTTCGCCGTAGCTCACCGTCTGGTCATACTGGTAGTCATAGGGCTGGTCGGTACGTTGCAGTTTCTCCCAAAGCTCGATGAAGAGGTTGGCGATGCTCTCCCCGAATTCAGGATTGGCATTGTCTCCGAAAAGGCCCTGGATGATGCCGTCGTGGTAGGCGATGACGTCGTGAAGCGCTTCCATGCCGAGTCTTCCTTCGTGTTCGCGGAACGCCTTCAAGGCTTTCTCCATCATATTGGTTGTTTTTCCCATAGCCGACACTACGAGGAAGATGTCCTCGTCCTTGTGTTGCACCACGATATTCCTCAAGTTGCGGACGGCGTCGGCATCTTTCACCGAGGCACCTCCGAATTTATAGATTTTTTTAATCATTTGATTGCTTGATTGATGGTGCAAAAATAGTAAAAAACCTTGATTTTTTCAAGTAAAATGGCACTCTTTTTGTGAAATATCCTATCTTTGTGGCATAAAAGTAAGAGTATTTAACAAAAATATAACATAATTTTAACTAAATCTCTATTATTATGAAAAAAGCATTACGTTTAATGGTTGCATTGCTTTTCCTTGTTGGAATAGCCAATGCTCAACAGCAAACTTATGATTTTGAGGATGGAACAATCCCTGCTGGTTGGAATAACGATGCCACTTATCCTTGGACGGTGATCAACATCCTGTCAACCACTGGCGGCAGTCACTGCATTCAGAGCGGCAACGCGGGTGTTGCCAATTCAACATCCTCCATTTCGTTCCAGATGGCCTACACGCAACCTGGTTACATCATGTTCGATGCCAACTGCATGGGTGAGGCTGCCAGTGCTTATGATGCATGCTCATTCTATATTGATGGAGTAGCGCAGTTCTCCTACGGCAACGCAATCATGGGTTGGCATACCTACGGTTATAACGTAACCGCTGGTACTCATACTTTCACATGGGAGTACTCGAAAGATAATTCTGTGGATCCTGAAGGTGATGCCTTCCAGGTCGACAATGTCGTGTTCGGCTTTGGCACTGCCTGTATCGCTCCTACTGAAATCAAAATGGATGTCCTCGGTCTTGTCTCTTGGAACGGCATGGCTGACAGCTACACGCTGCGCTACAAGAGAGGTTCCGGCGCTTGGCAGAGCATCACTGGAATCACTGAGAACTCGTATGATGTCACCAGCCTTAACCTTAAGGGCAACTACACTTTCGAGGTGAAAGCCGATTGCGATCCCTCTCACCCGGCCACTGCAACGCTCCATTTCGTTGAATCATGGGAAAACTGGTATGCTTTCGTTGCCGATGCTCCCGGTGATGACAACAGGTTTTACCATTTCAACATGGAAGACCTTACTACCGTGACATCAGTCTCTGAGGAAAATGATGTTTATAAGGCTGTTTTTATCAATGGGTATGTCTGGGCTGTCATTGACAACAGCTTCTCTGGTAACTATGATTTGTGCAAGGCCCCCGTCAACATCTGGAACAAAACCATTGGATCATTTGAGACCGTGATTGCCAATATTTGCACAGGTGCTACTACTATTAATGCTATGGCTTATAATCCGGCCAACGGGCGGTTGTATTTCATCATGGATTACGATTTGAAGAGCCTGAATCTCGCCAACCCCACTGGTTTCAACAACTGTGGCGAACTGGATGGCTGGGCTTATTCCTTGGCCATCAATAACCAAGGTCAGGCTTATGTGAACAAGGGCTCTGAATTGTATACCTTGAATCTGAGCAATGCCGAGACCACGCTTGTTGGGTCATTGAATCTTTATCTCTATCCCATGAGTTTTGACCTGAAGACGGGTGAACTCTTTGGCGTCTATAGTGATGAAAAGATCTTCTATGTTGATCCCACCGATGCAAAGACAACCTATGTTGGAGATTTTGGTGGTGATTCTGATTATTATTACATTACCAACTTGTTCATGACCTACGACTGGGATGCTGTCAATGAGACCGAAATGGAAAGCGTTAACGTGTATCCTAACCCGGCTCAGGGTCAATTCACTGTGGAAGGCAATGGCCTGATGGTCATCACCAACATCCTCGGTCAGGAAGTCCTCCGCCAGGAAGTTGAAGAGAAGGCCACCATCGAACTGCCCACCGGCATGTACATCGTGCGCCTCAACAACGCCATCAGCAAGGTCGTTGTGGAATAATCACAACCGATCCTCAATAAAAAAAAACCGACGGCAACCCCGTCGGTTTTTTTTTATGCCCTGTTCTGACAATAAAATTATTAAATAGGAGTTTTTTAACTGACAAAGCCGTAAATTTGCATACTTTTTGACGAACCGCCCGCCAACTGATCAACTGAACAACTAAACAACTTGAAAATGATAGAAACTGACATTCGTGAATTGAACGAGAAAATCCAGCGTGAAAGCCAATTTGTCGACTTGATCAACCTGGAGATGAACAAGGTCATCGTCGGACAGAAACAGATGACCGAACGCCTGCTGATCGGCCTGCTGGCCAACGGTCACATCCTCCTCGAGGGTGTGCCTGGCCTGGCCAAGACCCTCGCTATCAAATCGATGGCACAGGCCATCGACGCCGACTTCAGCCGTATCCAGTTTACCCCCGACCTGCTGCCCGCCGACCTTGTGGGCACCCTTATCTACAGCCAGAAGAACGAGGAGTTCGTGACCCGCAAGGGCCCCATCTTCGCTAACTTCATCCTGGCCGATGAAATCAACCGTTCCCCCGCCAAGGTGCAAAGCGCCCTGCTCGAAGCCATGCAGGAACACCAGGTGACCATTGGCGACGAGACCTTCCAGCTGCCCGATCCCTTCCTCGTGATGGCTACCCAGAACCCCATTGAGCAGGAAGGCACCTACCCTCTGCCCGAGGCTCAGGTGGACCGTTTCATGCTTAAGGTCGTGATCAACTACCCCAAGAAAGATGAAGAGAAACTCATCCTCCGTCAGAACATCGGAAGCGCCGCCGCCAAGATCAACGCGGTGGTCAAGCCGGAGGACATCATCCGCGCCCGTGAGGTGTGCCGCGAGGTCTACCTCGACGAGAAGATCGAGAACTACATCACCGACATCGTGTTCGCTTCGCGTTTCCCGAGCGATTATAAACTGAAGAAGTTCACCAACATGATCAGCTACGGCGGATCGCCCCGTGCCACCATCAACCTGGCTCTGGCCTCCAAAGCCTATGCTTTCATCAAACGCCGTGGCTATGTCATCCCCGAAGACGTCCGCGCCGTCGCCCACGATGTGCTGCGCCACCGTATCGGCCTGACCTACGAAGCTGAAGCCGAGAACGTCACCACCGAAGAGATTATTAATGAAATTTTGAACACTGTCGAGGTCCCGTAAAAGTTGAAAACGGAAAGTGGATAGTGGAAAGTTTTCCGTTTTCCACTCTCCACTTTCCACTAATAAAAATGGAATCAACAGAGATTTTTAAAAAGGTAAAGAAAATCGAGATTAAGACGCGAGGCCTGTCGAACCACATCTTCTCTGGCCAGTACCACAGCGCCTTCAAGGGGCGTGGCATGACCTTCAGCGAGGTGCGCGAATATGAGTACGGCGACGACATCCGCAACATCGACTGGAACGTCACCGCCCGTTTCAACAAGCCCTTCGTCAAGATCTTCGAGGAAGAGCGTGAGATGACCGTGATGCTGCTCATCGACGTGTCGGGCTCGAACGACTTTGGCTCCCGCCAACAGTCGAAACGCGACCTCACCGCCGAACTTGCCGCCGTGCTGGCCTTCTCCGCCATCCAAAACAACGATAAGGTGGGCGTCATCTTCTTCAGCAGCAAGATAGAGAAGTTCATCCCACCCAAGAAAGGCAGTACCCATATCCTGCGTATTATCCGCGAGATCGTGGACTTCAAGTCGGAAGAGAACGGCACCGACATCGCCGAAGGACTGCGTTTCTTGACTTCGGCCATCAAACGCCGCACTACAGCTTTCCTCATCTCCGACTTCATGACGGGGAGCGACTTTGAGCGGGAGCTCCGCATCGCTGCCAACAAGCACGACTTGGTGGCACTGCGCATCACCGACCGCCGTGAGATGGAGATCCCCAGGGTGGGCCTGGTGAAGTTCCGCGACGCTGAGACGGGCCAGGAACGCTGGGTCGACACTTCGAGCCGCGCTTGGCATAACGCCTACCTGAAGATGATCAAGGACGAGTCGCTCAAACTCAATCGGCTCTTCACCAAGCAAGGCATCGACAACACCTTGATCTACACCGACGAAGACTATGTGAAACCCATGATGCAACTGTTCAAAAAGAGGGAGGCAAGACGATGAAACATTGCTTTTTGACCATAGCATTGCTTTTGGGCCTCGCCGGAGCCGCCATGGCACAGAGCCTTGAGGCTACGGCCAAGGTTCAGGACGACCATGTCGCCGTGGGCAAGCCCTTTGCACTCGACCTGACGCTAAAGGCCCCATACGGCACCGTGGTGGAATGGAATCCTTTCCTGGCTGACACTTTGTCAGCACAGATTGACATTCTGAAACGCGGCGACCTGCAACGGACCGCCGACGCCGATAGCAACATCATCGTGCAACAACAGCTCACCCTGATGACCTTTGACACCGGCTATATCCAAGTCCCCAGTCTGCAACTTTCCACTTTCCACTCTCAACTTTCCACTTTCACTGACCCCATCAGCCTTTATTCAACGACGATTGCCGTCGACACCACCCAGGTCTTCCGTCCGCTAGTACCGCCCATCGAGCATCCCGTCTCGATGAAGGAGGTGTTCCCATGGTTGTTGGGACTGCTGATTTTGATTATCATCGGACTGGCAATCTGGTATTATATGAAACATCGCAAGCCGAGAGTCGACGAGAATGGCGAGCCCGTGAGACGTTCCAAAGTGCCGCCTTATGACAAGGCCATTGGCGACCTGGAGAGCCTGAAGCAGCAGAAGTTGTGGCAGGCAGGTAAAGTGAAGGAGTATTATTGCGGCTTGACCGACATTGCCCGAGAGTACATCGAGGGTCAGTTCCAGGTGAACGCCGTGGAGATGACCACCGACGACATCCTGCAAGAAGTCCGTGAACTTCATTTTGATGAAGCGCTCTATGGCAAGTTGAAAGATACCATGGAACTGGCCGACTTGGTGAAGTTTGCCAAATACTCCGCCTCCGCGCTGGAGAGTGACAACGCCATGAGCAACATGACCGACTTTGTGAACGACAGTTACGCCCATTATCAGGCCCAGAAAGCCAAGGAAGAGGAGGAGGCTCGACAGCATGCTTAACGACATCACTTTTGCCAACCCCAAGTTTTTATGGGGCTTGCTCATCATCCCGCTGGCCCTCGTGTGGTATGTGCTCCGGCACAAGAAGCAGGAGGCTGCGGTGCGTTTCTCCGACCTACAGGGCTTTGAGACCCTGCCGAAGAGTTGGAAGGTGTATGCGCGTCATCTGTTGTTCGTGCTGCAGATGGCTGCACTTGGCCTGTTGATAATGGCTATGGCCCGTCCGCAGAGTTCCTCCAGCAGCCAGACCTCCAACATCGAGGGTATTGACATCATCCTGGCTCAAGACGTATCAGGCAGTATGCTCGCCCGTGACCTCAAGCCCGACCGCCTGGAAGCCTCCAAGAAGGTGGCACAGGACTTTGTGGAAGGCCGCCCCAGCGACCGTATGGGTCTGGTGGTCTTCGCCGGCGAGTCGTACACCCAGGTGCCGTTGACTACCGACCACGGCGTAATGATCCGCATGCTCAAGGAGATGAAGAGCGGCGTCATCGACGATGGCACTGCCATCGGCGATGGATTGGCCACGGCCATCAACCGTCTGAAAGACAGTGACGCCGTCTCCAAAGTCATCATCCTGCTTACCGACGGCATGAACAATTCCGGCTCAGTCGATCCCTATACTGCCGCTGAGATGGCCAAGCTCTTTGGCATCCGTGTCTACACCATCGGCGTAGGCTCACGCGGCACTGCGCCTTTCCCCGTGCAGACCATCTTTGGCGTGCAATACCAGCAGATGAAGGTGGAGATTGATGAGAAACTCCTGGCCACCATCGCCAACAGCTCAGGCGGGAAGTACTTCCGCGCCACCTCCAACCAGAGCCTCAGCGAGATCTATGAGGAAATCGACAAGTTGGAACGCTCCAAAATTGAAGTGACCGAGTTCCGCCATGTGCGCGAAGAATTCTACCCCTTGGTGGCTTGCGCCATCGCCCTGTTGCTGCTGGAGTTTATCTTGCGTAAAACTGTTTTTAGAACGATATCGGAGTAACGGCTATGGAAAACGTATTGAGATTCGAACATCCTGAATATCTGTACTGGCTCATCGTTATACCGGTACTGATCATTATTTATATTTTGGTTCGCATCCGTCAGGACAGGCTTTTCAAGAAGTTTGCCGACACGCAGATGCGTGGCTATCTGGTGCCACAACGTTCGGGCCGACGCGATGTGTTCAAATTCATCGTGTTTCTGTTGGCAATAGCTTTCCTTATTGTGGGATTGGCCAACCTGCAGAGCGGCTCGAAGATGGAGGAGGTGAAGCGTGAGGGTGTCGACTTGTACATCGCCGTCGACGTGTCCAACTCAATGAACGCGCAGGACATTGTACCGAGCCGTCTCGATCGCTCCAAACAGGCCATCAACAGACTCATCAGCGAGTTGCAAGGCGACCGTCTTGGCGTGATTATCTTCGCAGACAAAGCTTTCGTGCAGCTGCCCGTCACCACCGACTATGCTGCGGCCAAGATGTTCCTGGCTTCGATCAACACCAGTAGCGTAGCCTCTCAGGGTACCGCCATCGGCGAAGCCATCAACTTGGCTGTCAAGTCGTTTGCCGACGATGAGAGGAGCAAGGCCATCATCATCATCTCCGACGGTGAGGACCATGAGAACCAAACTGCCATGGAGGCTGCGACTGAGGCTGCCAAGAAAGGAATCAAGATTTACACCATCGGCATGGGCCTGCCCGACGGCGCGCCCATCCCGCTCTATAACCAGTACGGCCAGATGACTGGGTATAAGAAAGACAAGAGCGGCAACACCGTGGTGACCCGACTTGATGAGGACATGCTCCGCCGCATTGCCGAAGCCGGCGGCGGCCTCTACGTCAGAGCCAACAACTCCAACGTGGGCCTGGAGAAGATCTACGACGACATCTCCAAACTCGACAAGACCGAGATCGAGACCCAGGTGTTCACCGACTATGAGGACCAGTTCCAGTGGTTTGTGGGTCCGGGTATCATCCTTCTGCTGATTTGGATTTTCATGTCGTCAGGCAAGAGAGAATGGGAAAACAAATTCAATATTTTTGAGAGGAAAGGGGAGTGAGATGAAAAAAAGAATCATTTTGATGATGTTGCTGGTGGCGGTGCTGGGCTTACAGGCGCAGAATGTCGAGAAACAGCTCCGCAAAGGCAACCGACAGTATAAGAAAGGCGATTACGTAGAGGCTGAAGTCACTTACCGTAAGCTGCTAGAGGCCTTGCCCAACAACGCCGATGCCCAATTCAACCTGGGTGATGCCTTGTTCCAACAAGAAAACTTCCAAGCTGCCATGGAGGCCTTCCAGAAGGTGCTCGAACTGACCCCTGACACCAAACTGAAGTCAAAAGCGGTGTTCAACATGGGTAACAGCCTGCTTACGCAGGGCCGTTACTACGATGCCTTCCAAATCTATAAGCTCGCCCTGAAGTTCAACCCTGAAAACGAAGATGCACTCTACAACCTCGAGTATTGCCGCGCCCATCTGGTGAAAAGCCGCATATGGGTTTATCCTGAGACTCCTCATGGACAAGTGGAAGCCAGCGAGAAGGAAGCCTTTAACGGGCAGATGATCACCCTGACTTGCAAGCCCGACGAGAACTATGCTCTCTCACAGTATATTGTGGTGAAGGCCGATGACCAGCAGGTGACTGTCAACGTGAATGGCAGCCGCTTCGAGATGCCCAAGTTCGACGTCATCGTTACCGCAGAACTCAAACAGCTTCACAACATCAACATCGACACGAAGACCAAACACGGCAAGATTTCGGCGGATCGTTCCAAGGCCATCGAAGGACAGCAGATCACACTGCACGCCCAACCCGAGCCGAAGTACATGGTGGATCATTACCATGTGTACAAGACGGGCAGCCCCACCGACTCAGTACCGGTGAACGACACTGTGTTCCAGATGCCCGACTTTGACGTCACCGTGACAGCCACCTTCCGTACCGCGTTGCGTATCAGCGTTGACACTACCGCACATGGTACTATCGCGGTGACTGACACCTTGGCTTTGCCGGGACAGAACATCGGCATCATTGTGAAACCAGACCCGGGTTATCAGCTCGATGAACTCACTGTGGTCAGCGACAGCGACCCCTCGACCTTGGCGCCCGTCAACGACATGAACATTTTCCAAATGCTCGATAGCGACGTCACCGTGAAGGCTACGTTTGTGGAGTCGAATGAATACTACAAGGTGGAGGCCGACACCGCCGTCAAGGGTGGCAAAGTGCTGCCTGAGGTGACCCAGGCTACCTGGAAACAGACCGTGGCGTTGCGTAACGAGCCCGAAGAGGGCTATCAGTTCAAGGAATATAAGATCTGCCAGTTGGGTGACACGTCGGTGCATGTGCAACCTCTGGGCAACTTCTTCACCATGCCTGACTTCGACGTGATGGTGAGCGCCGTGTTCGAGAAACAGGACGGCGACAACCAGGAACAACAACAGGACCAACAGCAAGACCAGCAAGATCAGGAGCAACAAGACCAACAGGAGCAGCAGCAAAGCCAGGAAAATCAGCAGGATCAGCAAAACCAGCAGCAGAAGCAAAGTCCGCAGGATATGTCGAAGGAAGATGCACAGCGTATGCTGGATGCCCTGGAGAACCAAGAGAAACAAACCATAGAGAAAGTGAACGAGCAGCAGATGCGCTCGCAACCGAAACGTAAGACAGACAAGGATTGGTAAAATGAAGAAACTATTTGGAATAATCATCGCGTTGCTGGTACCATTGGCAATCATGGCCCAAGCACCCAGCATCAAAGTCAACTCGAAACCACAAGTCTCTGTTGGTGAGCAATTCAAGATTGCCTTCGAGGTGAATGCCGACGGAAAGAACTTCACCGCGCCGCGTTTTGACAACTTCACCGTGGTGGGAGGACCTTTCAACTCCACCAGTTCCAGCATCCAGGTGGTGAACGGCTCTATGTCGCGTACGGTGAGCAACACCTACTCCTACGTGCTCAGGGCTGAGAAGGAAGGCGTGTTTACCATCGGCTCCGCTTCGATTGTGGTGGATGGCGATGTAGTGAAGAGCGAGCCTTATACCGTGACGGTACTGGCCGACGCTTCCAGCGCAGGCACAAGTTCGCAAGGAAGTCAGCCCCAAGGCGGCCAGTCACAGAGCCAGCAGCAAACCAACGACCCTCAGGTCAGTGGACAAGATCTCTTCCTGAAAGTCTATCCCTCCAAGAAATCAGCATACGTGGGCGAGCCTGTGGTGTTGACCTACAAGCTTTTCACCAGAGTACCGGTGTCGCAATTGAGTATCTCCAAGATGCCTTCATACGGTGGCTTCTGGATGAAGGAGTGCGGTGAAGACAACGGCGGCACGCTCCGGCAGTCGTCGGAGGTGGTCAACGGCATCGAATACACCACTGCCGAGGTCAAGAAAGTGGTGCTGATTCCCCAGAAGGCTGGCAGACTCACCATTGAGTCGATGGGCTTGGAGTGCTTGGCTCAGATTATGACCCAACGCAGTCCCCAGCGCAGCAACGATCCCTTCGATATCTTCTTTAACGACCCCTTCTTCTCGAGGGCGTACACCAACGTGCAGAAGAATGTGGAGACGCCCACTCTCATCATGGAGGTGAAGCCTCTTCCTGAGGATGGTAAGCCCGCCAGCTTTGCCGGTGCTGTGGGTAACTTCAAGTTCACGGCTTCCATCGATGCCGACGAGACCAGCACCAACGAGGCCATGACCATGACGGTGACGGTGTCGGGCAATGGCAACCTGGAACTGCTGAACTTTCCTGCACCTAATTTTCCCCCTGACTTCGAGGTGTACGACCCCAAGGTCGTTTCCAACGTAGAAGCCAACGGGCAGGGGATGAGCGGTAGCCGTAAAGCTGAGTATCTGGTTATCCCGCGTCGTGCAGGCGACTTCACCATCCCGTCAGTGGAGTTCTCCTACTTTGATCCCGCTAAGCAACAATACGTCACCTTGCAGTCCTCCCCGATGAGCATCAAGGTGAACAAAGGCGCTGGCGATGACTCTGAGGGCGGTGGCCTTTATGCCTCCAACCAGGAAAGCATCAAATACCTGGGCAGCGACATCCGCCATATCAAGACAGGGGCATCAAAACTGAAGCCCATGGAACAGCATTTCTTTGGCTCCATCTTGTACTTCACGCTGTTGCTGGCCTTGCTGGTCATCTTCTTGGTGTTGCTCATCGTCGTGAAGAAACGCCGCCAATTCAGGCAGGACGTGGTGTTGGTACGTAACAAGAAGGCGACCAAGGTGGCCAAAGGACGGTTGAAAAACGCCTACAAGTTCCTAAAGGAACAAGACCAGGGTCATTTCTACGAAGAGATGTCACAGGCCTTGTGGGGCTATATCTCCGACAAACTGGGCATCGAGCGGTCGGTGCTTTCGATGGATACGGTGAAGGAAGCCATGATGGGAAAAGGCATCGATGAGGATTTGGCCAACGAGTTTGTGGAAACCCTCGACACCTGTGAGTTTGCTCGTTTCGCTCCGGGCGATGCCGCTTCCAAGATGGAGAGTCTTTACGACAAAGGGTTGAATATGATTATGAAAGTTGAAAAAGCGATTTGACATGAAAAAGATAGCATTGATCGGATTAGTTTTGGTGTTTTGGGCTTCGGGCGTATGTCGTGCCCAGCTGACCTCCGTATCTTACAACAACTGGTTTGAGGATGGCAACACCGCATACGATGAAGGCAACTATGAGCAGGCGATGACCTTCTACAACTCGATTGTGGAGGCTGGGATGGAGTCGGCTGACTTATACTATAACATGGGCAATACCTATTATAAAATGAAGGATTACCCCCACGCCATCCTGTACTATGAAAAGGCTTTGAAGCTTTACCCTGGTGACGAGGACACCCGTGTCAACTTGGAGATTGCCAATCTGGCGGTGGTCGATAAGATCAATCCCATTCCACAGTCGTTTTTGAAACGATGGTGGAACAACCTGAAGTCGTTGTTTTCGGCTGATGGCTGGGCTTGGTTGGGCGTGGGTTTGTTCGCCGTACTTCTGACTTGCCTCTTTGCTTTCTTGATGTCACGGCGTACGGGGCTTCGCAAGTTGGGTTTCTTTGTCGGATTGGTGGCGCTGCTTTGCCTGACCCTCTCGGTGATTTTTGCTGTTGAGAGTCAGCGTTCGTTGAGCCGTCACGACGAGGCCATTGTGATGACCCCGACGGTTACGGTGATGAGTTCGCCCAGTGATCAGAGCGTTGGCCTTTTCGTGCTTCACGAGGGGGCCAAGGTGCGGGTTCTCGACTCGGCGAGGGACTGGAACAAGATTAAAATTGCCGATGGCAGTGTGGGCTGGCTACCTGCTAGCGATATGACGGAGTTTTGAAAAAAAAATTCTTCCAAAGTGTTTTTTCTTTGGAAGAATGTTTTATATTTGCAAACTATTACTAATAGGAAATACAATCAAAACTACGTAATATGAAGAAAAGATTTTTACCTTTCAGTTTACTTTTGGTAATCATGATCTTTGGCCAGTCTGTTATGGCTGACCAAGTTGGACATTATGTTCCACGCACAAAAGAAAACACCACTGCAGAGGCTTATCTTCACAGCCTGCGTGCCAACCAGCACACTGGAATGATTGACCCGGCTTGGCTGATTGCAGCTGCTAAGCAAGTGGAAAACAGTTCCAAGGACTATGACGCCATCTATTGGAAGTCGATGGGTCCTGACAATATGGGTGGTAAAACCACAGCAGTCATCTACAACAACCAAAACCCCAACGAAGCCTACATCGGCTCGATGGGCGGTGGCGTGTTCTACACTTGGAACATGGGTATCTCCTGGCATCAGGTGGGTGAGAATTTGATGGTGAGCTGCATGGTTCAAGCCGAAGACGGCACGTTCTATGTCGGCACAGGCGACGGCGGTGTTGCCTACGACTATAACGGTTTGGCTGATTACGGTTATGGAAACAGCTTCATCGGCAGCGGTCTTTACAAAATCCAAAACAAGGTGATGACCCGTGTTGAAGGCACCAACCCGGCTGACAACAATGATCCTGATGACGATTGGGGCTTCATCAACGATGTCGCCGTTGACGGCAATATCGTGATCGTAGCCACCAACGCCGGTGTGAAGTATCTCAAAAACGGAAGTTGGTCGTATGCCAAAGTCGGTGACGACGACTTGACCGGTATCGCCTACGAGGTGAAGGTTGGTTCAGACCATACCGTGGTCGCCTCGGTGGATGGCAAGATTTACATCGGTTCGCTTGATAATATGGTGTGCAAATCGTCTGAAGATTCCAGCGATGTGGAAGAAGAGGGCGTGATCACCCTGATTGGTACTGCCACAGGTTTGGTCGACATCGCCATCTACACGTCAGATGATGTCAACAGAATCTACGCTGCCAACATCAAGAACGACGGCAACCACGTCAAATTCTACTCCAGCGAAGACGGCGGCGAGACCTGGAATATCATCCTCCCCGCTGTGACAGCTAGCCTCGGACACCAGATCTATGAGGGCTATGGCGTTTATTACCACGGCCTTGTCATTGACCCGACCAACCCCGATTGCCTCTATGTGACCTCTTCCAACTTGTGGCAGCTGAAGAGAGCTAATTCAAATTCTATGGGCTATTATCAAGCTGTGCAGCTTACTAGCTCAAGCGCTATCCATTTGGGAATCAACGGTCTGGCTTTCAGCCCCAGAGAAATTGGCAGTGCTTATGTCGCTACTGACGGTGGTATCTACAAAGCCAACAAGGTTGACGATACCTATTTCAACTTCTTGAACTGCAACAGAGGTTATTTCTCAACCCGTTGCCTTGGCATCGCTCCTTCAGGCAAACTTACCCGTGTCGTGGCTGGCGTTCTTGACCAAGGCCCAATCTTGATCAACGGTTTGGAAGGCACCAATAACCTGGAAACGGGTGACCTGCTGTTGCCTGCCGTCACAGGCGCCCACTACGGTGTGTTTGACGAATCCTATAATTCCGCTACATGCGCCGTGTCGGTTGTCAATCCCGATGCTTTCTTCCTGACCACTGTTGACGGTGGAATCTACCGTACCTTCAACGGCGGTAAAGACTATGATGCCGCTAACTTCTTGACCAGTGTTACCTATACGGGCTACCGTCTGCCGATGGCCTACTGGGAGTGCTTCGACGATGAATATACTCTTGAAGAGGTAATGTTCAAGTGCAAACAAGACCAGAAAGCCGGTGACGTGGTGATCTGCTATAGTAATTCAGGTGATTATCCTTTCGAGTACACCTTGACCGAGGATATGCATTTTGATTCAGTGCAACCCGCTCTGAGCGACTCCATCTTTGTCCATGACCCGATTTCCTCCAAAATGTTTGTTGTTGAAAAGGGTACCAAGTTCTACAATGTCAATTATACACTCGATGCCTTGCACACCAGGTCAGCCGAGTGGTTCTCAGTCGTCAACAAGAACGACAGTGTTGCCGCTTATCCGACTTGTTTGACTGTCAGCAAGGATGGCGATGTCCTGTTTATGGGTACCGATGGTGGTAAGATTGTTCGTGTCACCAACTTGAGACAAGCTGTTGATGCCTACACCGCCTGCCCCGATTCAGCTGATTTCGTCTGCGAGGTGAATAGTAAAATCACCTTGCCGGTCGACGGTCAAGTGGTGACCAGCATCTCAATCTATCCTGACGATGCCAACAAGATCGTGGTTACTTTGGGCAACTATGGTAACGAGAGCTATGTGCTTTATAGCGACAATGCACTTTCCAACAACCCCACTTTTGAAGTGAAACAGGGTAACCTGCCTGCCATGCCGGTCTATTCAAGCGTGTACACCAGCACTTACGATGGCGCCAGCAACGGCCATGTGCTGATTGGCACCGACCACGGCGTATATCGTACCACCAACATCGCCGCCTCGTCACCTGAGTGGACGCTTGAGGCCGCCAATATGGGCGATGTGCCGGTCATGGATCTGAAGCAGCAGCTGATGTATCAGGAAGACAAGTCTGTCACTGTGGTCCTCGACAGTATTACCACTGTGACAACAGTCTATCCTGGCACCAATAACCAAGGTGTTATCTATGCTGCCACCTTCGGCAGAGGCCTGTTCCGTTGCGAGACCTATCGTCAGCACAGCGGCACCAGCGTGCCTGAGACTCCCGTCGTTGTCGAGAACAGCAAAGTCACCATGTACCCCAACCCAGTTCGCGATGCTGCCAAGGTCTGCTTCGAACTGGTGGACAACACCAATGTCAGCTACCAAGTGTACGACATGAGCGGTCGTATGGTGAAGACCGAAGTTCTGGGTAACTTCGCCGAAGGCAAACACGAGGTTAACGTCAATATGAACGGCCTCGCCAAGGGCGCCTACGTGCTCCGTCTCAATGCGGGCAGTCGCACCTCAAGTGTGAAGTTCATGGTGTTCTAAACCTTAGAATCCGCAACAAAAAAGGAGGCTTTTTCGAAAGCCTCCTTTTTTTGTTTAATAATTGTTGTATCTTGAACCCCAGTTGTACGATAGGTAAAGGGTAGGGATGAGATAGGCCTTGGGATTGTCGGCCATCATCACGAGGCCTTGTGGGAAGTACTCCAGGGTTCCGCCTACTTCGATGGACTGTGCACGGAGACGGGAAGTGCCTATCTCAAACTCCAATCCGCCTTTGGCATACACGCCAGGGCGGAACTTGATTTCCTTGAGTCCGTATTTGAAAGGTGCACGGCCCATGATCTCAATCCATTCGTCGATATGGTCGAAGGTGTCATATTTCAACACTTGGGCGTACTCACCTGCCGAGGTGGGCTCAGCCACCGTCACCGTGTAGTAATAAGGCTTCAGAAGGGCCAACTCGGCTCCTGCCTCGTAAAGCCATCGCAGTTCGACACCACCCCAATAGGGTTTGCCGTAAATCCGTCGGCTGGCTCCGTAGCCACCGCGCAACGTCAGCACATCGTTCATCTTGCCATAAACAAAAGCGGTGGTGCTGAAGATACTCATCAACTTGACCTGCTTGAGAGAGCGTAGATACGACACCTCGAAATCCCAATAGGTGGTCTTGTCAATGCTGCGTATTTTCCCCGACTTATATCCCATGCCTAGCCCCTGAGTGTTCACGCTGATATGCACCGTGCTCTCATGGGTGTAGAGAACACGCTCGTCGAGGGGACGGCTGTCATCGTTGCCGATGGCAATCTCCTGAGCGCTGAGCACCAGAGGTGCCAGCGCGAAAGTGGCGGCAATAAGAAGTCGGTGCGGTTTCAATAGCGGGTTTCGATTTGATACTGGTTGGTCTCGCCGTAAGCTGCACAACTGGACGAGCGGCATGACGACATCAGGATGCCCGCGAAAAGAAGGGCAATGAGAATAAGGGCAATCTTCTTCATTTCGATGTGATTTATTTTGCAAAATAACGGATTTTTAACGGAAATATTACGATTTTTGCAAAAATAATTCAATATGGAAGTCAAAAGACCTGTCATCGACGAAAGTTGGTACCGTGTGCTGCGTCCCCAGTTTGAGTCGCCTTATTTTGCAGAACTAAAGACGTTTCTGGTGAACGAGAAGCGGCAATATGCCGTGTATCCCCCAGGGCCTCTGATTTTCAATGCCTTCAACCTTACGCCCTTCGACAAAGTGAAGGTTGTCATTTTGGGCCAAGACCCCTACCATGGTCCTGGTCAGGCCCACGGCCTCTCTTTCTCGGTGCCCGACGGCGTCCCCTTTCCGCCCAGCTTGCAGAACATCTTCAAGGAACTGAACAATGACCTTGGCATCCCCATGGCACGCTCTGGCAACCTAGAGAAGTGGGCTAGGGAAGGAGTGCTTCTGTTGAACGCCTCGCTGACAGTACGCGCTGGTCAGGCCGCTTCGCACTCACGTCATGGCTGGGAACAGTTCACAGACGCCGCCATACGCGCACTCTCAGAACAAAGAGAGCACCTGGTGTTCATCCTGTGGGGTAACTATGCCATCGCCAAACAATCTTTGATTGACTCTTCCAAACATTTGATACTCAAGTCGGTACATCCTTCACCACTGTCTGCAAGCCGTGGTTTCTTCGGATGTCATCATTTTTCTTTAACGAACACCTATTTAAAAGAAAATGGGATAGAACCTATTGATTGGACCTTATGAAACAGATTGTATTTGCCACAAATAACAAAAACAAACTCCGCGAGATGCGCGAAATCATGGACGGCCTTTACGAGGTGATGAGTCTCGAGGACATCGGATGTCACGAGGAAATTGTCGAAGATTCCGACACCATCCAGGGCAATGCCAAGATCAAGGCTGATTTTGTAACCAACAAATACCATGTAAACTGTTTTGCCGATGATACGGGCCTTGAGGTAGAAGCACTTGGAGGAGCCCCAGGCGTGTATTCGGCGCGCTATGCTGGTGAGCATTGCAGTTATCAGGATAACGTGAACAAGATGCTGGCCGCCATGAAGGGCCAGACCAACCGCAAGGCGGCTTTCCGTACCGTCATTGCCCTGAACCTTGATGGTGAGTCGTATTACTTCGAGGGCCGTTGCGACGGACAGATTACCGAGGAACAACGAGGCACCGATGGTTTTGGCTATGACCCCATCTTCCAACCTGACGGCTTTGACCAAACCTTTGCCGAGATGGGACATGAGGGCAAGAATGCCATCAGCCATAGGGGGCGAGCTACACAGAAATTAATAACGTTCTTAGAAGATATACATAAATGTTAAAGAAAATTCTTTTTATTGTTCTTATACTCTTCTCGGCAGTTTCAACTCAGGCCCAGCGTCAAGTGGATATCCGAGCTCCTCGCCCCAAGGTGGGCGTGGTGTTGGGCGGAGGCGGCGCCAAAGGCGCCGCCCATATCGGTGTGCTTAAATACATCGAGGAACAAGGCATCCCCGTCGACTATGTGGCTGGCACCAGCATGGGCTCCATCATGGCAGGCCTCTATGCCATGGGCTATGAACCGGAGGAACTGGCCGAACTGATTGCCAATATCAACTGGAGTGAGTATATCGGCAACAAAATCGACCGTAACGTGATGTCATACGAGTTGCGAAAACGCCGCGCCACCACCTTGTTCAGCGTGCCCTTCAGTCTGGAAAGTTTGATGAACAGGCAATCCAGTGCCGGCTTTATGAGCGAGCTTCCCAGCGCTTACGTCAACAATAGTTCCCTTGTGAATCTGTTTAATGACTTGTGTATTGGCTATCAGGAGGATATCGATTTCAACGAACTGCCTATCCCGTTTGCCTGTGTGGCCACTGACCTGATCTCAGGTGAGGAAGTGGTGATCCGAAGCGGTAATGTGTCGACTGCCATGCGTGCCAGTATGGCCATCCCAGGGGTGTTCTCTCCTGTGGTTATGGGCGACAAGGTGCTTGTCGACGGTGGCCTTGTCAACAACTTCCCGGCTGATGTATTACGGGCCATGGGCGCGGACATCATCATAGGCGTCGAGATCACCAAAGACAAACGCTTCACGGCTGATGATCTGAAATCTTTGCCACAGGTGATGAGCCGTTTGCTCACCAATACGACCAGCGCCAAAAGAAGCGAGAACCGCGAATTGTGCGATATCTATATTGTACCTGACGTTTCAGGCTATGGAATGCTTAGCTTTACTGCCGACGCCATCGATACGCTTGTGAATCGAGGCTACCGTAAGGCCCAAGAATACGAGGAACAGCTCCTTGCCCTCAAACGCTTTGTCGACAAAGAAGCTGGCTACCCGGTCAAAAAAACGCTCAACGCCCCAAGGGCGAAAAACCTGGAAAACGACTCGGTGCTCCTTCGTTCCATCGAAGTGGCCGGCATCTCCGATCGGAATAACCGTTGGATGATTCGTAAAGGACACCTTATAGCGGGTGAATATTATTTTAAGGACGACATTGAAAAGGCCATCAACCTCTATCGCGGCACAGGAGCTTTCGACGAAATCACCTACACCATCAAGGAGAGCGACTCCGTTCATGCTAAAAACAGCGGACTGCTGTCGGATATGTACGACCTGAAGATCACCATGAAACCTGCTTCACCCCATTTGTTCGGCATGGGCCTTCATTACGACACTGATGAAGGCACTGGACTGCTTTTCAGCCTAGGCCTGAACGAGAAGAAGTTCGGCGGCTCCAAGTTGAGCGCTTCTGCCAAACTGAGTTACAGTCCCAGAGTCAATCTCACCTACACCTATTCCAGGTCGTCGCTGGCCAATTTCAACCTGGCTTTCGATTATAAAGACGATCATTACAAGTATTGGGTGTCAGATAAGAAGCATATCAATATGAAATACTTGCAGAGGGAATTCACGGCTTCCATTTCTCAATTCCATCTGTTGAATTTTAGTACTTCCGCTGGTGTGTCGTATCTGTTGACAGACTATGGTGACATTGGTATGGAGGATAACTTCTATGAAAGTTACTTTTTCGTCTCCAGCCAGCACATCGTACCCTATGTCGAGTTGGCGTATGATAACCTTGATGACGCCTATTTTGCCAACCGTGGTTTATATGCCCATTTTGCATCGCATTATTACATCGATCCGAAAAGCACGGAAATAGGTGTCTTCGATCTTTGCTATTCCGCCAAGTATTACTGTCCCTTTGGAAACAGTGGCTTTACACTCATTCCACAGGTTTATGGACGCTACACCTCCTTTGGTCTGTACCCGTTCTTGTGGAACTTCTATGGAGGCCAAGTCGCCGGTCGCCATTTTGATGTGCAACTGCCGTTTGTCGGTAGTGATCCTCTGAGGGAAGCTACAGATAATTTTGCAGTCGTTCGTCTCGACTTGCGGTATCGTTTCATGGATAAACACTACCTCACAGGGATGTACAATATGGCCATGAATTTGAGCGGTATTGAAGATCACGAGAATGGCGTAGGCTTGATGTATTCCTACAATAGCTTCATCGGCCCGATCTCCTTGATGGCTCAGTGGGGTGAGACGAGCAAACAGTTAAGTGGTTATCTATCTATAGGGTATTATTTCTAAACCCGTTCTTTCAGCATCTCCATTGCCTTCGGCAGACCGTCGGCGTTGCGGCCACCTGCCACGCAGAGGGTGGGCTGTCCGCCTCCTCCGCCCTGGATTTCCTTGGCCACTTCGCGGATGAGCTTGGTGGCATCGAGGTTCTTGGCTTCGGCGTAAGCTGCCGGTAACAACAGGCAGAGTGCCGGCTTGCCTTCGCTGACCGAGCCCAGGATGGCGATGGTGTTTTCGTTTAACTGTTTGAGTATCGTAGCGATGCTACGGAGTTGGTCGCCCGTGACGTTCAGATGTTCCACGATGAGTTGGCAACCTTCATGTTCCACAGCCTTGGTCAATAGGCTTTCAGCAGTGGCTTGGGCTTTCTCCTGCATGAGGTGCTCCACCTCCTTGCGAAGGGCGGCGTTCTGCTCGTTGAGGCTGACCACGCCTTTCACCAGGTCGTTGGCTTTCACCGTCTCGCGGAGCTGCCCGATGAGGTCGAGCTGCTCGTCGAGGTAGCGTTCTACGGCCTCGCCAGTGATGGCCTCGATGCGGCGGATGCCAGCGGCGATGGCGCCTTCGCTGACAATCTTGAACATGCCGATGTTACCTGTGGCGGAGGTATGGCAGCCACCGCAGAGTTCCATGGAGTAGTCCTTGTCGAAGACCACCACGCGTACCTTGTCGCCGTATTTCTCACCGAAGAGCGCGGTGGCACCCATGGCCTTGGCCTCGTCAATGGGGATTTCAGCGTAGGTCACGTTGGGGATGTTCTCGCGAATCTTGCGGTTGACGATTTGCTCCACCTGACGGATTTCTTCGGAGGTCATCTTGGCAAAGTGACTGAAGTCGAAACGTAGCCGCTGGTCATCGACCAGAGAGCCTTTTTGTTCCACGTGGGTACCCAGCACTTGTCTCAGTGCGGCGTGCATCAAGTGGGTGGCACTGTGGTTGTTGGCAATGCGCTGGCGGCGCTCGGTGTCGATGGCAGCAGTGAAGGCTGCCTCGGGAGTTTGGGGCAGTTGTTCGGTGATGTGGATGACTAGGTTGTTCTCCTTCACCGTGTTCAATATCTGGATGGTCTCGTTTTCGTTGGTCAGGGTACCGGTGTCGCCTACCTCACCACCCATCTCAGCGTAGAAGGGGGTGCGGTCGAGGACAATCTCGAAGTGGGTCTTCTTCTTGGCTACCACCTCGCGGAAGCGCAGGATGCGGCATTCGCACTGGAAGTTGGTGTAGCCGACAAACTCCGTGGGTTGCTCGGAGGGATTCACCACCACCCAGTCGCCGTTGGCCTTCTCGGCAGCCTTGCGGGAGCGGTTCTTCTGCTCTTCGAGGTTGACTTTGAAGCCTTCCATGTCCACGTTGATGCCTTTCTCGCCTGCCATCAGTTGGGTGAGGTCGATGGGGAAGCCGTAGGTGTCGAACAGCTCGAAGGCGAAGTTGCCGTCGATGTCCTGGCAGGGATGTTGCTCCACATAGCCTTCGAAACGCTTGATGCCTTGGGCCAGGGTGCGAAGGAACGAGGCTTCTTCTTCGCGGATGACCTTGCTGACGAGTTCCTGCTGCTTCTTGATTTCAGGGTAGTTGTGCTCCATCTGTTGTACCAAGATGGGCAGGAGTTGGCAAACAAAGGGCTCTTCGAAGCCGAGGAAGGTGAAACCGTAGCGCACGGCACGGCGCAACACACGGCGAATGACGTAGCCAGCGCCGTTGTTGGAAGGCAGCTGTCCGTCGGCGATGGCGAAACTCACGGCACGAAGGTGGTCGGCGATGACGCGCATGGCCACGTCGGTCTTCTCTTCCTTGCCATAGGCGATGCCCGACATCTTGGCGATGGCCTGGATGATGGGCTGGAACACGTCGGTATCGTAGTTGGAGGTCTTGCCTTGCAGCACGCGGACGAGGCGCTCAAAGCCCATGCCCGTGTCGACGTGCTTGGCGGGGAGCTCCACCAGATGGCCGTCAGCCATGCGGTTGTATTGCATGAACACGAGGTTCCAGATCTCGATCACCTGTGGGTCGTCTTTATTCACGAGGTCGCGACCAGGAATCTGCTTACGGGCTTCGTCGTCGCGCAGGTCGATATGGATCTCGGAACAGGGACCGCAGGGACCCGTTTCGCCCATCTCCCAGAAATTGTCCTTCTTGTTGCCA
This sequence comes from Bacteroidales bacterium, assembly GCA_024681295.1. GTDB lineage: Bacteria > Bacteroidota > Bacteroidia > Bacteroidales > F082 > Limimorpha. The sequence goes on along the minus strand of JAILBC010000088.1, from coordinate 14,522 downwards.
TAGATGATGCGATCCTCGCTGACATGTTCCTTCCAGTAACCATAGGCTTCCATGTCGGCAGGCTGACCGTCCTTCTCATCGCCGCCAAACACGGTCACATAAAGACGATCCTTGTCGATCTTCACCACCTCGGTGAGGTACTCCCATCCGTATGCGATGGCCTCCTTCTTGAAGTAGTCACCGAACGACCAGTTGCCGAGCATTTCGAACATGGTGTGGTGGTAGGTGTCGTGGCCTACCTCTTCCAAGTCGTTATGCTTACCGGAGACGCGGAGGCACTTCTGAGAGTCGGCGGCGCGGTTCCATTTGGCAGGCTGGTTGCCAAGGAAGATGTCCTTGAACTGGTTCATGCCGGCGTTGGTGAACATCAAGGTGGGATCGTTCTTCACCACGATGGGTGCTGAGGGGACGATCTCATGGTTTTTGGAGCGGAAGAAGTCCAAAAAGCTGTTTCTGATTTCAAAGGCGTTCATGCAGTTATTTTGTTAAAAACGTGCAAATTTAGGCTTTTTTTGTAATTTTGTAGCATATTCCGATAAAATGGCGAGAAAGAAAAAGGATAAATATGTTTTTAACCCGAAGACTTTGAACTTTGACAGGTTCATCGAGCCTTTGCGCGACAAGGTGGGACGTGCCGTCGTGTTTCTGCTTACCACCTTCGTCTTCGCTCTCGCCATCGTGGTGCTCATCTTTGTCTTTTTCGGTTCTCCCAAGGAGAAGATGCAGGCACGTGAGATTGCCTATTTGAAGTTGCAGTACCAGATTCTCGACGACAAGCTCAACGGGATGCAGGCGGTGATGGATGAGTTACAGGAACGCGATGACAACGTGTATCGCGCCATCTTCGAGGCTGAGCCGATACCTGCCTCGGTGCGGAGGTCGGGCTACTCGAACCGCGACCGTTATGAAGACCTTTACGGCTACAAGAGCTCCGACTTGGTGCTGGGTGTTGCTACCAAGCTCGATGCCGTTGCCAGTCAGATCTACCACCAGTCGAAATCGTACGACGAAGTGTTTGCCATGGCGCTCAACAAAGCGCAGATGCTGGCGTGCATCCCAGCCATCATCCCGGTTAAGGAGGCGGACATCCGTCAGATTTCCTCCTACTTTGGCTACCGTACCGACCCGATTTACAAGGTGACGAAGTACCATAGCGGTATCGACTTTGCTTCATTTGTGGGTGCCGAGGTGTTCGCTCCAGGCGATGGTACGGTGGTGAAGGTCGAAAGCAACCATTGGGGCTACGGCAACATGATAACCCTCGATCATGGCTATGGCTACAAGACACGTTACGCCCACCTCTCGAGATTTGCCGTGACGCAAGGTCAGAAAGTGAAACGTGGCCAACTCATCGGCTATGTGGGCTCTACGGGCAAGTCCACAGGACCACATTTGCACTACGAGGTGCTGAAGAACGACGAAAACGTCGACCCGATTCACTTCTTCTTCAACGATCTCTCGCCCGAAGAATACGAGAATATTTTGGAACAGGCTGAATTGCCTTCAATAACAATGGATTAAGCTATGGAAGAAAACAGCACAGGCAAGTATTATTACAGCATCGGTGAAGTGGCCAAGATGTTTGGCGTCACCACTTCGATGATCCGCTACTGGGAAAATGAGTTCGACGTCCTGCGTCCCCGGAAAAACAAGAAGGGCAACCGCCTGTTCACGCAACGTGACGTGCGCTACGTCCACATGATCTACCACCTCACCAAGGTGAAAGGCTATACCCTAGCCGGTGCCAAGATGGCCCTCAAGGAGAAATTCTCGGAATACGAGGAAAGGGTGATGCTGCTGGAAACGCTTGACAAGACCCGGAAGTTTCTGGAAGGTATTGACAAGGAATTGGCTGCTAAAAAATCATGATTGTTGTCACTGGCGCAGCGGGATTCATTGCCAGCAATGTGGTGGCGATGTTGAATCAACACGGTCTCAACGACTTGGTTCTTGTGGACGATTTCTCCAAGACCGAGAAAAAAAGAAACTACGAGAACCTTTTATTTGTTGAACTGGTGGACCGCAATGTATTTTTTGAATGGTTTGATAAAAACCATATAAATATTGAATTTATTATCCATCTTGGGGCGCGTACCGACACCACGGAGTTCGACTACAATGTCTTCCAGAAACTCAATGTGGACTATACTTTGGCCATGTGGCAGTGCTGTGTTAAGTACCAGATTCCCTTGATCTATGCTTCGTCGGCGGCCACCTATGGCATGGGTGAGCTGGGCTATGATGACCGGCATGACATCGTGTTTGACCTGAAGCCATTGAATCCATACGGACGCTCAAAGAATGAAGTGGATAAGTACATTTTGACCCAGACGGAACAGCCTCCTTTCTGGGGGGGACTGAAATTCTTCAACGTATATGGTCCCAATGAGTTCCACAAGGGCAAGATGGCTTCGGTAATCCTGCACGCATACCGTCAAATCAAGGAAACCGGGAAGGTGAAGTTATTCCGTTCCCACAATCCCAACTTCAAGGATGGTCAGCAGCTGCGTGATTTCGTGTATGTGAAGGATGTTGCCAAGGTGATTCTTTGGCTGATGCAGAACAAACCAGAAAACGGTCTTTATAATGTAGGTACAGGCAAGGCCCGCTCGTTCTATGATCTGGCTGATAACACCTTTAAGGCGATGGGCTTGAAGACGAACATTGAGTTTATCGATACGCCCTTGGAAATCCGCGACAAGTACCAATATTTCACCGAGGCCAATATGGCGAAATTACGTAAGGTGGGGTATGATGAACCCTTTACTAGTCTAGAGGATGGGGTTAGGGAATACGTGTTATTTCTTTCCCAGGGCGTTGCCCTGGGCTAAAAGAATTATGCCCCTGCGGGGCGACTTTTAACTCATCACTCATCACTCCTCACTCTTCACTCCTCGCATATCTCCTCCATTTTTCCAGCACTGCTTTCATGTCATCAGGCAATTCACTGGTGAAGAGCATTTCTTTTTTTGTGGTGGGATGGATGAATCCCAATTCTTTGGCGTGGAGGGCGTGACGGGGCAGCAGCTTGAAGCAGTTGTCGATAAACTGGCGGTATTTCGAGAAGGTGGTGCCTTTGAGGATCTGGTCACCGCCGTAGGTGGCATCGTTGAAGAGGGGGTGTCCGATGTATTGTGAGTGGACGCGGATCTGATGAGTGCGTCCGGTCTCCAGACGATATTCGTTCAAGGTGACATAACCAAAACGCTCCAGCACCTTCCAGTGGGTGATGGCTTCCTTGCCGTGGTCGCCATTGGGGTAGACGCACATCTTGCGGCGGTCGGAGGGATGACGCCCGATGTTGCCCTCGATGGTGCCTTCGTCCTCGTCGAAGTCGCCCCAAACCAGGGCATTGTAACGGCGGTGGATGCTGTGTACGAAGAACTGATGGGCGAGGACTGCCTGAGCCGCCTCATTCTTGGCTACGATCATTAGTCCAGTGGTGTCCTTGTCGATGCGGTGTACCAGGTAGCCGAATTTGTTCTCCACATTTTGTCCCGTCTGCTGGAAATGCCAAGCCAACCCGTGAAGCAAGGTGCCTTCAAAGTTACCGTGTCCGGGGTGGACCACCAATCCTGCCTGCTTGTTGATGACGATGATGTTGTCGTCTTCGTAGACGATGTTCAAGGGGATTTCCTGTGGGGTGATGCTCACATCGCGGGGTGGGTAGCTGAATACAATGGAGATGACGTCACAGGGCTTCACCTTGTAGTTCTGTTTCACCGCCTTGTCGTTCACCAGGATGTTGCCTGCCTTGGCGGCGTTCTGCACGCGGTTGCGCGAGATGTTGGGAAGGTGGTTGGTCAGGAAGGTGTCGATGCGCTCTTGGGCCTGGCCCTTGTCGACCACGATGCGAACATGCTCATAGAGTTCACCGCTTTCTTCTTCGGTATTTTCAGTCTCTAGAAGGTCGTCGAGAAGGTCTTGGCTCATGGCTTGACGATGATTTTCTTGGTGATGACGTTGCCGCTGGCAGTGGTGATGTTGAGGAAATAGAGGCCGTCGCAAAGCTGGTTGACGGGCAGTTCGCTGGTGAAGGAGCGTTGCAAGATCTTTCTTCCAGTAAGGTCATAGAGGGCGATGCTAACACCATCGGTCACACCATCGATGTGAAGGGTGGTGGAGGCGGGGATGGGGTAGACGGTAACCTCAGCATCGGTGTTTTCGTTGACTCCGATAAAGTAGCCTGCACCCACTACGGGCCGCATCATGATGGCGCCGCGTTTGCTGCTTTGCTGCCAAGCTCCGGTGACGTTGATGAAGTTGTATTGGGAGTAGTCGGCTGAGGCGTCGAAACCTACATTAAGGAGGCCGCTGCCTTGTTGCTCAATGCCGATGTAGAACGTTCCGTTGAGGCGGATGCGCTTGCCAAACTGATAGTAGGCGAAGCGGTAGATTTGATCGTCCCAGATGGGTTTTCGGTTGGTGAGGCGGTACACCTCATCGCCAGGTTTTCCATTGTTCTCCTTCCACACTACGATGTCGAAATACTGGTCGTTGGCATCGTTGAGGGTGTGGTTGAAGAGGATCTGCACACCGCGGAGGGTGTCAAGTTCAGAGAGCTCGAATCTGACGGCAAAGCTGCCTCCTGGGGAGGGTTCCACCCCGAATCCCATCTCGGGGATGCCATCGTCGTAGGCGAAATAGTTGTAGAAGCCCTGGAGGTAGACCATCGAGTCGACCAGCGGTGGGTTGCAAGTGGAGTCGCTGATGTAATGGCGGATGAGGAAGGAGGTGGAGTCGCGGTCGAAGTCCAAGGCGAACAGCTGGGCTACCATGGCGGTGTCGGGACGGCAGTAGGTCTCAGGCTCAAGGTCGAAGGTGCCATGGCTGGTATGGCTGTAATGCTGGTTGCCGTTGACTTGATCGACGGTGTATTGGTGTTTCAGGTTGTGGGGTTGGTTGTCGAGGTTGGAGAAGAACAAAGCATATTTTTCTGCGATGTGTGCGGTGGGGTTGGCGCGGAAGTGCTTGTAGGGCATGGCGCGGTAGCGGTTAAGGAAGGAGGGCGTGGTGCCGGTGAGGCTGACCTTGGGGTAAGAAGTGTCCGTTGCGCTTCGGCCGTAGTTGAGATAGACGACGTCGATGTTCCAATTGTCTTCGTTGCCACGGCTGCTGGGCTGCGACGAATTAACAATGCTAGCGTAGTTGTAGAAACGGAAGCAGAAGCCGGCTTTGAAATAGGCCATATCGGTGATGGGGATCATGACCTGTTTGAAGTAGGCACCGTCGTTCTCGATGAGGAACTGGGCCAAGGTGCGTCCTGGAGTGCTCCAGATGTGATGCCAAAGGGTGTCGAGCCCTTGGGCCACACCGAACTCCAACACCAGCGAGTCTAGTGCCTCGGGGGCGTTGCCGTTGCCTTGCGGTTGGTAAAAGAAACTGAAGTAAAGCGAGTCGGCAGGGGTGAGTGCCTTGGGCTCGGGGTCGAACACGGAGTCGAGTCGGATGAGATTTGAGGTTAGAAATTCGGCGACAAAGGGGTTGCTGATGGCGTAGTCGTAAACGCGGCCCTGGGCGTCGAGAACGTCGAAGGTGGCGCCGCTGCGGGTGACGCTATTGAGAGGGAAGCCTGCGTTGACGAAGACGTTGTAATCAGCCCACAACGTGCTGTCGGGGTAGACCCTCGTGGAGGAGAAGTCGTCGTAGAAAGGCAATGTCAGTGGGGTGGCCTCGCGGGTCTTGATAGGGGGGGTGATGTTATGGTTGAATCCGGTGAGGAATTCCTGGGCGGTGGCAAAGGCAGGGGCAAGGCAGAGCAGCAATACCCATGCGGTATGTTTAAAAATCGTCTTCATAGTTCTCTTCGTTCTCTTCTTTGACAATGGTGTCGGTTGGGGTTTTGACGGTGGTGTCAACGACCACGGGATGCTCGGCGGCGTACAGGAGGGAGTCTTCGTGCAAAGCGTTTTCTTTCTCCTTGTCGAAGTTGAAGTTGCGGCTCGACTTGTACCAGACGTTGACGAAGGTGCCGGGTCTTACGCTGCCTGCGTTGTAAGGCGGATCCATGCGCGACACTTTCATGTACTGGATGCTGTCGTGGTCCTCGTAGACCTCGTTACCGAGGTTGAGACCCGCCATGTTAAGGGTGCGCTGGACTGACTCGACGGGGGTGCCGTAAAGCGAAGGCAACTTCGTGTTCTTGCGGTCGGGACCGTAACCTACATAGAGGGTGATGGCGCTACCCTTGTAAAGTTCAGTGCCAGGCTTGATGACTTGTCCGTTGTAGCGTTGCTCACAGATGGCATTGCGGGCGAAGTGCTCTTGGTAGATGAGCTCTTTCACCAGAAGGCCGCTCGACTCAAGCAGCACAAGGGCTTGGCGCAGCGACAGGTTGTTCAGGTTGGGCATGGTGGTCTTCTCAGGGGTCTTCGCCACGATGATGTAATAGACGTTACGTCCGCGTTTCACCTTTGAGCCGGGCAAGGGGTCTTGCTGGACGATGGAGCCAGGCTCTTGGGTCTTCGAATAAATGCTGTCGATAAGTATGAAATGGTAGTCCTTCCCATATTGTTGCACCACTTCTTCGGTCGTCAAACCACTGAAATCGGGCGTCAACATCACCTTTCCGTGCCTGGTGTATACACCCAACATCTTGATGGTTAGCCATAAGATGATGAAACACAGGACAATGATAATCAAAAGATGGATATAGAATTTCTTTTGTTTTAGAAACGATAGTTTTCCCATATTTAGTAATTTAGCGGCAAATTTAATAAAAATTTCAAATATGAAGAATGTAGCGATAGTTTGTGGCGGTGATTCCGGTGAATTTGAGATATCCGTCAAGAGCGCCCAGGTGGTAAAAAACAACCTGAATCCTGAACTGTATAATTCAAAGATTATTGTGGTCTCGAAAAAGGGATGGTACGGACTTTTGAAAGACGGTACCCGGGTGGACGTCGACAAGAACGACTTTTCCATCTCAGTCGGCGGACATCGGACGAAATTCGATGTGGTGTTTAACGCCGTGCACGGTGAGCCGGGTGAAAACGGTCCGCTTTCGGGTTACTTGGAGCTTTTGGGTATCCCATGCACTTCATCACCTCTGACGACTTGCGCCCTTACTTTCCACAAGGACTTCTGCAAGCGTGTGGTGGCTTCCTACGGTGTCAAGGTGGCACCTTCCATCATTATCAACGAAGGTGAGAAATACGATGCTGAGGAAATCATCAATCAGTTGGGTCTTCCCCTGTTTGTCAAACCAACCTGCAACGGTTCCAGCGTAGGCGTGACCAAGGTGAAGACAGCCGAGGAGCTGGTCCCTGCCATCTTTACGGCAAGGGCTGCCGGTCGACAGGTGATGTGTGAGAAATTCGTCGATGGGCGTGAGTTCGGCTGCGGTGCCATGTGCTACAAAGGCAAGATGATGGTCTTCCCGATGACTGAGATCCGCAGCAAGAATGAGTTTTTCGACTATGAAGCCAAATATACCGCTGGCAAAAGCGAAGAAATTACCCCCGCTGAAGTGGACGAAGAGATTGAGATTGAAATCAAAGCGACCACGGCGATGCTTTATGAGAAGCTGGAATGCAAGGGTTTTGTCCGTATGGACTACATCGTCAGCAAGGAAGGTGCGTTCTTTATTGAGGCAAACATTGTTCCCGGTATGTCCGAGGCCAGCATTATCCCAGCCCAGGCCAGGTGTTTCGGCCTAAGCTTGGAACAGCTGTTTGGGATGGCGATAGAGGACGCTTTAGAAAAATGAGAACGGAAAACGGAAAGTGGAAAGTTCTCCGTTCTCCGTTTTCCGTTTAAACGGTGAGAATATCTTTTGACTTCAGCTCCGTGAGCTCATCAATCTTCTTGATGTACTTGTCGGTGAGTTTTTGGATTTCCTCCTGAAGGAGTTTCGACTCATCTTCGGAGATGGTGTCCTTCTCGAGTTTCTTGGCTTCGTCGTTGGCGTTGCGACGGATGTTGCGGATGCCCACCTTGGCGTCTTCGGCGGCGGTCTTGGTGCGTTTCACCAGTTCGCGGCGGCGTTCCTCGGTCAACGGGGGTACGCTGATGCGGAGCAGTTCGCCGTTGTTCATCGGGTTGAACCCCAGGTTGGCGTTCAAGATGGCTTTGGCGATGTTGTTGAGTGCGCTCTTATCAAAAGGAATGACTACGATCATGCGGGCATCGGGGCAGCCGATGTTGGCGGTCTGCTCGATGGGTACCGTGGCACCGTAGTATTCAACCATAACGCCGTTCAGCATGGCTGGACTGGCTTTTCCTGCCCTGATGCCCTGGAACTCATGCTCCAAATGCTTGATGGTGTTGTCCATGCTCTCAGCGGCTTCGTCTAATACAAATTGGGATTCGTCTGTCATTTTTCAATATTTTTATAGATTTATAGTTTACAATGGGTCATATAGTCCAGTAAGACGTGAATTGAACCTAGTAGTATAGTAGTCGAGTCGATTTACAATCATCGTGCCTTTCTGTTTGTCCCAGAGGAAGGTTTTTATGACTTTCCCTTTTACGGGGAATTTCTCCGGGTTGAAGCGTGTGGCGAAGACCAGGGTGTTGGTGCCAGGGAACAAGGTGCCGCTTTCGTCGGTGTTGCTCAGCCATTGGATGATGGTGTCGGTTGCAGCGTCGCGGACCTCCATCACAATCACGCAGTTGCGAATGGTGTCGAAGGCCTGTATGGTGGCAACAATGCCCACAACATCGGTGTTCTTATCTAGTGAATCTCCATAGATATATTGTGATTGATTCCATTCCATCTCAGCGAGGGTCTGAGGATGCGTGGTGAGGGGGTGGAGCAGGTACTGGGCACCGGCTACGGAGTCTTTGGAAAGGGTAAGGTAGCGCGAGGTGAACCAGGTGTCGCTATGCAGCAACCAAGGGTAGCTAGCCACGGCCTGGGTCTCCCACGAAGGGTCGAGATAGTCGGTCCAACCGAATCCCAGCATTTCGCTATTGTCGTCGTTGAGCCACTCTCGGAAGTCTTTGGTAGTATGGTTTTCTTGATCGAAGACGGCGCGACGGGTCACATCGGTTTGGGCTTGGTAGAACTCAGGGAACTGGATCTTGGTGGTGAAGGTGGCGAAGCGGATGTCGGAAAGACTGTCGTTGTCCTGTTGCATCCGTTGAGCAATCTGGTCATAGCCCTGGTGGTACATCAGGTCGTAATGCCTCCGGTTGGTGATCAATGAGGTGGTGCCGATGAAGAGGATGGCAGCCACGGCGATGACCGTCTGGAGCATGGTCATGCTGTTGTTCTTGTAGAACGAGAAGGCCGTGAGGACAATGAAGGGGAAGCAAAAGATGAGTGTGCTGAATTGGATGATGGGCTCTCGGAGTAGTGAGTAGACGAAGGCCACGGCAAAGACGATGGCGAACCAGGCGATGGCGGCCCAGCGTATGGGGAGGGAACGTTTCTCTGGCTTCTGCAGGATGAAGGGAAGCACGATGAGGATGCCTGCAGCGAACATGAAGAGCGGAGCATAGTTCATCGTATATTGCAGGAAATCGAGCAGGAAGCTGCTCTCGGGTTTGGCGAGCCAGCCACCGATGCCTCCGTTGACAAAGGTCTGATGGTAGAAAATGGGAAGGTTGGGTGCATAAAGAAGGAAAGCCCCGATTCCACTTAACCAATAGGCTTTGCGACGCTCTTTCCCAAGGAAGAACAAACCGGTCAAGAAAATCAATCCAGCCTGTGCGGTAGAGAAGTTGTGGGCGAGGGCTGCCAGACAGGCTGTCACGGCAAAACCTATGCAAATTCCGACAGAAGGCTTTTTCGTGTCGAACAGAACCTTGTTCCAAAAATAGGTGAAGAAGAGTACGAAAAACAAGCCAGCCGAATAGGGTCTGATGATTTGGCTGTAAAACACGGTGAATTGGCTTACGGCGAAAAAGGCTGCGGCGAGCAAGCCCGCTTTTCTGTTAAACCATTGTCGACCAATGACATAAATCAGAAAAACAGAACCAATACCCATCAAGGCGAAAGGCAACTTCAGCCAAAACTCATTCCATCCCACAATTTGGGACCAATAATAAAGAAAAGTTTGGACGCCAGCTGGATGACCGTCAATCTTGATTCCATATTGGACAAGGTCGCGGAAACTGTCGAACCGAAGACGGAACAAGGCACTGAACTCGTCGTGCATGAAAGGCACTTGACCCAACTTCCACAGACGCAGTACTGCAGCCACTACCAGGATCATCCCCAATAGGATGTAGTCCAGCTTGCGGCTAGTCTTGTTTCGCACCGACCTTAAATGATGCCTTCTCCCCATTCTTACTTCTGTCTTCTGTCTTCTTATTTGGTCACCAAAGTCCCAATCTCTTCCCCTTTGAGCACCTTGAGCAAATTCCCTCTGGTGTTCATGTCAAACACATACATCGGCATGTTGTTTTCCTTGCAGAGGGTGAAGGCGGTCATGTCCATCACCTTGAGGTTGCGTTCATAGGCCTCGTCGTAGGTGAGGTGGGCGAACTTGGTGGCAGTGGGGTCTTTCTCCGGGTCGGCGGTGTAGATGCCGTCGACGCGGGTGCCTTTGAGGATGACGTCGGCTTTGATCTCCACGGCGCGGAGGGCGCTTCCGGTGTCGGTGGTGAAGAAGGGGTTGCCGGTGCCGGCGCCCATGATGACGATGTGGCCTTCTTCGAGGAGGCGGATGGCCTTGGCGGAACTCATAGTGTCGGCGATGCGGTCGATGTAGAGACCTGAGAGCAAGGTGGCCTTTTGGCCTTTGCCTTGGAGGGTGCTTTGCAGGGCCATCGAGTTGATGACGGTGGCGAGCATGCCCATGTAGTCGCCTTGGATGCGGTCCATGCCTTTGGAGGCGCCTTGCAGTCCGCGGAAGATGTTGCCTCCGCCGATGACGATGCCAATCTGCACGCCGGTCTTGGCGGCCTCGATGATCTCGTCGGCGTAATCATTTAGACGTTGCGGGTCGATGCCGTATTGCTGGCTGCCCATGAGGGCCTCGCCGCTGAGTTTCAGTAAAACGCGATTGTATTTCATTGTTGAGTTGTTGAGTTGTTTATTTGTTGATGATGATTTTCTTGCTGTTGGTTTCGTTTCCGTTGACCGTGCGAATAATATAGACGCCAGGGGCCAGTTGGGTGTTGCGATCGGTGGCGACCACACGTCCTGTCATGTCGATGATTGTGGTTTTCCCCTCGACGAAATCCTCGCCGTAGGTGTCGTTGTTGGCCTCGGTGTTGAACACCAATTTAAACCTTGCGGCATAATCGTTGGCTTTAGCTTCGAAATTGTAGCTCGGGTTCTGGAGCAGGTCGATGTCGGCTCCAGTGAGGTTGTCGACAAGGTGGAGGGATTTGAAGTTGAGAGTTGAGAGGTGAGAGGTGAGAGGTGCTGTGACGGTTAACGTGTATTCGCCATCCGTACTGGCTTTGAAGCTGATGGGGACTTCGGTTTGTTGATCAATAACCAACAAGGCATATTGTTTGCCGTTTTGAGTGAGGTAGAGTTGGGTGCCGGCATCGCGGAATGTAATCTTCTCCATGTTGTAATCTCCGTCAAAGTGGATGCAAGCCTTGTCCAGTATGTCGTCTTGACCTTTGGTAATAGTCAGTTTGATCATGGCTTTGGTGTCGTTGTCTTCTTTGGAACCTGATTCCTTAGTGAAAATGATGTTGTTGTCAGAAGTTCCGGTGGACTTTACCAAGATGCCTTCCATCGGTGCGATGGCAGAGGAGGCAAGTTGCAGTTTTGATCCTTCGGAGGTTTCAACGATACGGTAGTATTCTCTGGAAATGGTGGCGTTACAGGGGTATGGATTGCCGACAAGGTTGTATCCAGAGAAGGTGTAACCTGAGGAATAGGTTAAGTCGACAGAACCACTAGTATTGTTCACTGTGCCTGAAAATTCTATATCAATTCCGTTTTTATTGGCATACAAGTATCCTTTTTTGTTCTCAATGGTGGTGAAGTGGTTCTGTTTGTAGTTAAGCCATTCTTTGTTGTTTGTCTGATCGAAAATGTATAGGTCAAAATCTCCGGCGTTCGTGAGATTGGTGCCTTCGGCAATGTTGAGTTGATCGGTGAGTGGCGAAGCGATAAGATACCAACCGCTTTGGTTGTCGGAGGTACCATACCCAGTGATGCTCTTTTTGACAGTAGCTTTTGTGTTGGAACTATAGAAAAGCTGTGAACCATTTTCTATCACGAGATTGGCTGGGTCGTCGTTGGTCAGTGTGCCAGTGACGGTAAGTGTGCTACCGCTGGCTACGGTCATGACGTTTCCGGAACCAAGTTTCAATGTCTCCAGTGCTGGTGCTGTTCCTAAGGTCAATCCTGCCATGTTGGAGGCTTCCGACTCGTTGCCGTAGTAGTTGGTCTTCACGGTAAATTGATGTACACCGTCAGCTAAGTTGTTGATGGTGTAGTTTGTGCTAGTAATTGGCACATCCCCATTCACCTTCGTGGTGCCGTCATAGAGGTTGTAGGTGTAGGTGCCGTCGGTAAGGTAGGCACATATCATCCAAACAATGTTGTTTTCGCTATCGTGACCACACGCAACTGTGGGATCAAGGTTAGAATAATAACAGCCATTTATGTTGCCAGTGACATTGTTGTTGTAAATAGTGTGTACTTTACAATCAGTATTGGAAATAAAAATCCAAAGGTCTTGATTGCTGTCGACAATCACAGGTGTTCTTAAACCGACCCTGCTCCATCCTATTCTTGATGTGGTGATGGATTCCCTGACTATTTCTGTAACCGGTTTGTCATCCATTGTCTCTTGGTAAACAACTACATCGAAAGCACCAGGGTACATGCTGAAAAATGATATTTCATGGATGACTTTCCCGTTGTAATTTGTTAGGATCTCTGCAGGGTAACGGTGACCCCATGATAGGACGAAATCACCTTCTGGCCAGGTATAACGCGAGTCATTGTTAGTCTGTCTTTCTTCGTCTACATAGGAGAAAGTCGTTCCATCCGCTATGGAAGGAAAGCACCATTCTGGGGCTTCCCATGATAAAACGATGTTATCATCAGAGGTTTCCGCCTGAAGATGATTTGCGATTGGCGTTGGATAATCGATATTGACTGTTGCATAGTTGGAGGGCAGTGAAAGAACCGTTCCTGCCTGACCTCTAACGTAGTACTTGTTGGCGCCGTAAAATGGATTGGGGTCGGTATAGGTCCTTTCAGTAGTTGTGGCGATAAGGGCATCGTTTCTGTAGATGTTGTAGGAGCTACAATTTTGACTATCAGTCCATGTGAGCGAGGTTTGATCGTTTCCCAAGGAAAGGGGCGTTGTTGCGTTGGTCAATGGATAGATACTGATTACCGCAAGCTGCCCTTCGCTGAAATTGTAGGATCCTGGTTTTAAAGCACTGAGCGGAAAATAACCATCGTTATTACCGCTCCATCCCCAGTTGAAATGAAAGTTGCCGTCGCTGTCGTATCCATCACAAACGAAAGCGTGACCCCCGGTCCCGTTTCCTGCATAGAGGATAGGCCTGTTGTTGTTTAGTTCATATTTCAGCGTGTCAGACCATTTTTTATCGAGATAGTCTTTTTTTTCGAGATAGGAAGTGTTGTAGTTGAAATAAGTGGCCATCCCGATGGAGGACCTTGTGATGTTGGAACCACTTTCGGAGGGACCGTACTGCATCTCTACCATGACACCGCAATGGTACATGAGCGTGGCAACAGCCTCATTTTGGGCGGAAGTGCTTGTGCTGGAATACGTATCGGTCATATTTCCCCAATCGTAGGTTATGGCTCCGAAATCGGCGGCGATGTTGCCGTAGCTTTGGTATTGATAACTGTGTGATCCAATGCCTCGCGTTGGATAGTTCCAATATTTCGCGACTTGTGCCATGGCGGTGGCGACGCAGCCTGTGAGAGAATTGGAAGGACAAAGGTTATTATAGGGTGAGCCTTGACCCCATTTGGTTTGAATCAGCGGCCCAGCCACTGGAGTTGCTGTTGTTGCGGTATTGGATTTATTATACAGTAAACTATTCCATAATTGTGTTGTTTCTACTGTTGCTTTTATTTGATGGTCGACGGCGTGTTGAATCTCATCACTATAGCCTTGCAGCCAGTACTTGATGTTTTCCGGCATGCCATCCACCTTGAAGGTCCCTGTGAGGGAATACCCCAAAATAGGTTGAACACAATCATCTGCTGCCATCACCACGAAACCTGGATTGCCGTTGAAAATGTAGAGGTTGGAGAATCCCGCTTCTTTGGAGAGGTCGGTCAGCTGATCGGTTTTTGCACCGTTGTTGTTCAAGAATGTCGTTGCCACCTTGCGGGCGGTCTCTGAATCCACATGTCCCGCAAATAGTGTGAGGGCGGTCAAGGGGATGATGGCAAATATTAAACTAATTCTTTTCATTTTTCATTGTTTCCCCAGGGCGTTGCCCTGGGCTGTTGGCTTGATGCCCCTTCAGGGCGGTTATTCTTCTACTTTAGCGCGTTTCGAATCCCAAATCATGTAGATGATGATGGCAATGTACATCACCAAGGCGATGAGGCCGGAGAGCGGAGTGCCGCTGAAGAGACCGCCATCGGCGGTACGAGCCATGAGGTCGACGTT
>JAILBC010000026.1 GCA_024681295.1 Bacteroidales bacterium | reverse complement strand
TCGGTGCTATAGTTTTGCACTCGTTATTAAACCAATGCATTATGGCTCCATTTTTCTTCATCGATTATCTCGTCTCATTCTTCATCCTCCTTGCCATTCATGCGCCGTGGTGGGCATGGGTCATCTATGTTGTCAGCGCAGTTTTTTGGTTCGTGATTTGGGCATTGAGCGATGGTGGGGCAAGCGAAAAAACGGCTGACATTTCAAAACAAGAGCAATCATGTACCGAGGACTAACGACATTCGAATGTACCAACTGCGGCCACACCTTCAAGTCGCACAACATAGAGTATAAGATGACCGTTTTAAGTGTACCACAGCGTTGCCCCCAATGCGGAAGCGTCAGAACCACGCCGATCTACAGCGAGGAAAACACCTACAAGTCCCTTTGGGAGGAAATCGAGCAAATTGAAAAAGAGAGGGAAGAGAAACGCTGTCGGGCCGAGGCCAAGAGGGAAGCAGAAGAGGAAGCACAGAGGAAAAAGCAAGTCAAGAAACGAAAGCACCTGAGCCGCGGCCAAAAGGAAAAACAGGACAAGCAACGCGAAATGAAAGCGGCCAAACGTAGTAAGCGCCAACAGTTTACGGAACCCAAGAAAGAGGAGACCATCATCCTCGGAGCCACTTGGTTCCCACCGGGGACACCGCTGAAGATGGATGAAGAGTTATAGTTTTGCGTCCGTTATTTTATGGCCAAGTGGCTGGCGAACGAGGAAAAGCAACGGAAGATACTGGAAAAGAAAAAAAGAAATCCTAACGTATCATTTCATTCGTTTCGGAATGATGGTATTTGAACTTCTTACCACATTTGGCACAGATACAAGTATCCACAAAAAAGTCCGTCGTGGTCCTCACATCACGAGTATCCGAAGTGTAGTATTCTGTGGTGACACCCACATTTCCTCTGATTCGAGTGCTTTCACCCACTTTGGTCTTATAACGGTCCGTACGTGTTGAGGTACTTGTATCGACCAATTCAGTTTTCCTAGCATGAAATGCGGTAAAATAGCCACAATGCGGGCAGATGTCCTTGGTGACAAGCTTCACAATGGTAAAGGTCATGGCAACCATCAGGACTGCCAGCACAATCAAAACGACCGTCCGACCCCAGCCGTTCGTCATGTAATACAGGTAATAGCCACACCCACCCAACGAAGCCAAAGGATAGAGGAACCTATATAGAAAAGCAAGAGGTCTGAAATAGAGCATGGGATACATGCCAACGTACACCATCAGCGGAATCTGCAACGCGAAATACCATGACGGCTTGGTGCAGAACCACCACGTCGTGGTCAGCAAAACAAAGAGCCATAAAAGGGTCTTGTTAACGATATCCTCGCCACGGCGTCTGGCAGGAATCAAGAACACCAGCCAGAAAATCAAGGCAAAACCTGAGATCCACTCACAAACATCAGCGTACGTCTGGTGGATTTTTCTCATCCCCGGAAGGTAGGTTTTCGCCATGTTCTTCTCCTCCTTATCCCAAGCCTTCTGGTATGCGATCTCCTCCAACTCTCCAATCGTCATGGTGTCGATCTTGGTCAGTTCCTTTTCAGGGACCCATCCGTAGATATTCGACGAATACTCGGTTCTATTGTACCTGAACTTGCGTATATGCACCCATCCTTCCACCCTTGCTGTACCTTGCACGGTGTCTCCTTTGAAGAAAGCAAAGATATCCGTATCGTTCTTGTCTACCTTTGGATGATGATAAGGGTGGATTTCATTAGGAATGACGACAAAGGTCTCCAAACGTTCATCGGGGTCCGTACTGCCGGCATAGACCATCTCGTCAAGGGGCATCCACTGGTCTTCGTGGCGGAAAAAATACTTACCCAGCCTGATGCGTCCGAATTGACCCGTCGAATCCTTCTCCAGAATCTCCCATTCGCCTCCATAATTGGTCCAATGATGAACCACTTCCGAATCAAATGAGGGTTCCTCATATCCATTCAATGGATCGTATGCCATGTAAATCTCAACAGTCTTTTTACAACTGACACACGCTAAAAGTATCAGGAAAAGCGCCAATATGGTACCTGTTCTTTTCATTCTTGATGCTTCGTGGAGATTACCGGATTGTTGGATTGAGCAAATACGCTTATCACAGAGCAATAACTTGCTGATTTCCAACATTTTTGAGTAGTCTATTATTCTTTCTTGTTCAGTTATTGTTCAAACGTTTTCACAAAAGAGGGGGGTACTTTCCACCTGATTTTTTCATATTATCTTTGCCGCCTACACCCCAGATTTCACCCCGTGATTTCGAGGTGCAAATATAATAAAAACTTCAAATACCGAGATAATATGATTGATATTAAGTATCGCACAAGGGTCTTTATCGACCGAAAAACAAAACGCATCACCATCCGCGTAAGATGGAACAACAACGAAACCTCTTTCACTCTGGATTGTAAAGCCGATCCAGAGAAATGGGATGGCAATAGTTCTATGAGATTATAGGGTGCCACGACGGAAGAAGAACATTCGTCTGCTGCTCACTCGCCTTTGGAATACCGCCGACCGTTGTAATGAGCTGCACCGGCCATTCGACTTACAATGCGATGAAACCGTATATCGAGGTCGCAGATGAAACTCAGCGGGCGGAGTTGGCAAAATGGGACAAGGCCGAAAAGAAAGGCGACATCAAGAGCGATATTGCCAAGAAACTCGATGGCGTTGATGAGAAAACACTAAAGAAAGTGCTGGAGCTACTGAAGTCGGCCTAACCATAAACCACCTCAAACGCCCGCTCCAATCTCGGCAGTATCGGTGAGAAATGGGTGCCTTCAACGAGTTCAAACGTGACAGCAGCTTGACTTTGGGATTTCAGTATCTCGGCGGCAGCGTGGGTCCTCTCCTCCACTGTCGCCATTCTTTTATCCTTTGCGTTCTTCTCCTTCTCGCCCAACAACATGCAAACTCTCTTGACCTGGAGCGATGGGGCGTGATCATTCATCCAATCAGTAAAGCCGTCATACCAAAGCGAACCGGATATGCTGATGATGTTGGTGAAAGCGTCTGTGTTGAAACCTGACCATACTGCAAACAGGCCCGACAATGAAACGCCCAGGATTGTTCTCTCAGCATCCACCACACCCAAACCGCCTTCCGTTTCAGGGATTATCTCGTTGGTCAGTTTGTCGAGGAATGATGCCGCCCGTCCTCCAAATGGTTTCGCCTTCTTGAATACTCCCTCCGCTGGCCATGGTGTTAGGTCATCATTCCAGTTCGCGCCAGGAATCACAACAATGGAAACGCTGTATTTACCTGCCAATTCTTTCAATCCCACGTCCAAATCCTCCCTGATTCCTTCTGGCAGGATCATGTAGCAGATTTTGTTGGTATTTGGCGCGGTGTATATTGATGGCATAGCTGGGGTTATTCGTAGTGTCTGATTCTTACTTCAATACCATCAGCTTCCAATTGTGATGGGATTCCGCTTACATCCGTTTGGCCGTAGTGATATGGGAACAGCACTTTCGGCTTGACCATCCGTGCTGCTTTAAGGAGTTGATCGACAGTCATGGTGT